>PGTJ01000035.1 GCA_002794515.1 Phototrophicales bacterium | reverse complement strand
CGAGGCGCTCAAAGAGGCGGCGCATGGCTTAGAAGGTCACATGCTCAACCTTTAATGGAGATTTCGTTATGGCAGATTCCAACACCCATTTTATTCGCCCCAAATATCTCACCGAAGAATATTTCACCAAAATGCGCCAAGTGCGCGACTTGGTGCATGTGATGACTGGGATGCTCCAATCACCCGATGAGACACCCGCCAGCGCCCGCACGAAATTGCGAAATTTGCCCCCAGATGATTTGCATCATCTGGCAAAGTTTTCGGCGGTGAGTACCGTTTATTTGTTGCTCAAAGAAATTGGCGATCCAGCCGTGCCTGGGTTGCTCATCCGCCTGCGCGACTCGGATAGTGTCGAAGAACGGGTGGCGATTATGAAGTTGCTGGGCGAATTGCGAGCCAGCGTTGCCCGTAGCCTGCTCCAAAAATTGGCGGTGGATGCCAATCCAGAAATCCAAAAAGCCGCGCAACAAGCCTTGCAAGCATTGGATAAATAAATCATGAGGGCGCAAATCGGCATCATTTGCGCCCTTACACATCTTAGGGCTTGGCGGTAAGATAAAGTACGTCTCATCACACAGCATATTGGTATGCCTGTGTGGTGTGTTTTTTGTGTGGATAAATTTTTTAAGGAGAAGCACAAGTGGATTTATTAGAATATCAAGGGAAGCAATACTTTGCCAAATTTGGTATTCCCGTCTCTGCTGGCGAAGTGACCGATAATGTGGATGACGCGGTCGCCATCGCCGAGAAGGTCGGGTATCCGGTGGTGGTCAAGGCGCAAGTCCTCACAGGCGGGCGTGGCAAGGCAGGTGGGGTAAAATTGGCGAATAATGCCGATGAAGTCCGTTTTCATGCCACCAACATCCTCAAATTGACCATCAATGGGCATGTCGTCCGCAAAATTTGGATTGAACGCGCATCGGATATCGCCGAAGAATATTATGCCTCGTTCACCCTAGACCGCAGTAAAAAATTACATCTGGGAATGCTCTCGGCGCAGGGGGGGGTCGAAATCGAATCCGTGCCAGATGAAGACATCGCCAAAATTTGGATCGACCCCGTGGTCGGCTTGACGGCTGATGCCGCCCGCCAGTGGGTTTTGGATGCCAAGCTCAATCCAAAAGCCACCGATGGGGCGGTGGATATTTTGCTCAAATTATATGATTGTTACATCAATGGCGATGCCACACTCGCCGAGATCAATCCGCTCATCCTCACACCCGATGGCAAAGTTCATGCCCTCGATGCCAAAGTCAGCCTCGATGATGCCGCCGCCCATCGTCATCCCGAATGGGAGAATTTCACCGGGCTTGAACCGATTGATGAACGGGAACGCATGGCGAAAGAAAAAGACTTACAATATGTTGGGTTAGATGGCACTGTGGGCATCATCGCCAATGGTGCGGGCTTAGCCATGAGTACGGTGGATATTGTCAGTCAAGTGGGTGGCAAAGCCGCCAATTTCTTGGATATTGGTGGGGGTGCATCAGCAGACCATATGGCGAATGCCCTCACGGTGATTAATCATGACGAAAATGTGAAGGCAGTCTTCATCAACATCTTTGGTGGTATCACTCGTTGTGATGAGGTAGCGCGTGGCATTATCCAAGCGATGGAGCGTGTACAATTGCGTGCGCCACTCATCGTCCGACTCGATGGGACGAATGCCGAAGAGGGGCGTAAAATCATCGAAGAACACGCCTCTGACCGTTTAATTATGAAGCCGAATATGTTGGTTGCCGCACAAACGGCGGTAGAAATTGCGAAGGGGAAATAACTCATGGCGGTTTGGCTCACAGAAAATAGCAAAGTGGTCGTACAGGGTCTGACGGGCAAGCAAGGACAATTTTATGGGTTGCGAAATAAAGCCTATGGCACGAAGGTCGTGGCGGGTGTGAATCCCAAAAAAGCGGGGACAGATGTCGAAGGCATCCCCATTTTTGCCACCGTTGCCGATGCCGTCAAAGCCACTGGCGCGGATGTGTCGTTCATCATTGTGCCTGCGGCAATCGCCGCAGATGCGATTTTAGAGGCGGCTGAAGGTGGTGTTGGCTTGATTGTGTGTGTGACCGAGCATATCCCCGCGCACGACCAAGCGCGTGTATATAACACACTCAAGCATCAGTATCCGAATACCCGCCTATTGGGTCCGAATTGTGCGGGCATCCTCAGCCCCGGACGGGCGAATGTCGGTTTTACCCCGACAGAAGTGTCGAAAGGTGGTGGACCCGTGGGCATCGTCAGCCGTTCGGGGACATTGGCTTATCAAGCCCTATATGAACTGACCGCCGAGGGCATTGGTCAGACGACTTGCATTGGCATTGGTGGTGACCCTGTGCCTGGCACCAGTTTTATCGATGCGCTCAAGGCATTCCAAGAAGATGACGAGACCCAAGCCATTGTGCTGATTGGCGAAATTGGTGGTTCGGCAGAAGAAGAAGCGGCGGAGTATATCAAAGCCAATATCACCAAACCTGTTGTCGCTTATATCGGTGGTGTGAGCGCCCCTCCGGGCAAGAAAATGGGTCATGCAGGGGCGATTGTCTCGCGGGGGAAAGGCACTGCCCAAGCCAAGATGAAGGCATTGACCGAAGCGGGCGCAAAAGTTGCGAATAATCCGACTGAAATCGGCGGATTGGTCTTGCAAGCCCTCAAAGAAATTGGGCTAAGATAAGCGCCAACCCACATGAAGCGGGCAAAAATTATCGATTTTTAGGATGTGAATCGCCAGATGCACAACGCATCTGGCGATTATTATTAATTCCCTACCGCTACGATGAAGTCGTTGCGCTGTTTTTCGGTGAAATCGGTGGCATAAAATGATGATGCCAACACATAAAAGTCTGAGCGATTCAGCTTCACGGCGAAGCCATCTTCATAACGCCCCCCGATGACCAATTCATACGTGATATCCAGTGTCTGACCCGTGTTATTGTCGTCTTCGCTTTCACCTGTTGCCAACGTATCGCGCACGACAAAGGTCACTGTGGCGAGTGGGTCATCAAATCCATAATCGGGCAATGCCTCTTTTCCGAGTGGTTTGCGTAAATTGAACGCCACCACCTTATCCAATAGGGTGGTGAAATTTTGTTCATTGAATGTCTCGCCACTGGCTAATCCGACCATCTGCCATGTCCCATCCACCTTATTGAATTCAAATGTGCCGTTGGCGTTGGTGATGGTCATGCTGACCACTTTCTCTTTATCTACACGAATATATTCGGTTTGTGACCATGTGGTCAATTCGGTGCTAAAGCTGGCAGGGCTAATATCACGATTTAGATACACTTGGTCTTGACCATCCAGACGGGTGTGGGTGGCATTCGCCCCGCCTGATGTGCCGATATATACAATATACGTTTGGTTACCCTGAACAACCTCGACTTTGCGTTCATATTGATCATCCGCCACACCCAAACGGCGTTGATTGGCGCGGTTATCCGAGACGAGGCGCGATGTGTTCAATCCTGCCAATGCCGATAAGATTGTATCGATACGAGTCGCTTGTGCGGGATAGTTATCGGCATTCGCCAACACCCAGCCATTATTCGTCTTGACAACTTGGATTTGTTTGCCTGTCGAATCGCTAATGGTGATGGATTCCACGCTATTCGGGTCGTAATTTGCCAGTAATGCAC
Source organism: Phototrophicales bacterium (assembly GCA_002794515.1). Classification (GTDB taxonomy): domain Bacteria; phylum Chloroflexota; class Anaerolineae; order Aggregatilineales; family Phototrophicaceae. The sequence continues at coordinate 10,373 of PGTJ01000035.1, read as the reverse complement.
CACCATCTGTTTGTGCATTACCACCCTTTGGCAAGGCGATGATGGTGATTAAAATCGCCTGTACGATGAGGATAACAGTCAAAAACAGGTTAGTTCTGTTCATCAGATTCCTCCGTTTGGGATTCGGTCAGTAGTTCAAAGGGTTGTTCGGCGCGTTTCCGTAACCGCCACACGATGCCTAATCCGATCACACCTGCAATTGCCACCGCATAATTGATGAATTCCCATTGGGCTTTTTCGGCATCGGTCAATGGATTCAACAGGCGCGATGTCACCCCGCGGGCGCGGATGGTCGCCAATTCGGTATCTTCGGTGAACCATTCCACACTGTTTTGCATGAGTGTGAGGTTGTTGGTGGCGGCATCTTGCACGGCTTGCTCAAACAGTTGGAGCAGATTATCGTTGATGAATTCAGCACTCCCGACCACAATCAGGCGGGCGGTGGGTGGCGATTGTTCAATTTCGCTCACTGCCGATACAGGCAAGGGTGTCGCCGTTGGCGCAGGTGTATTGGTCGGAATCGGCTCGGTAGTTGCCTCAGGTGTGGCTTCGGCAGTCGCCTCTATGGTGCTTTCGGGTGTGGCTTCGGCAGATGGTGTGCTTTCTGGCAAGACTACCGCTTCGGGTGTGGCTTCGGCTAATCTCGCCTGTTCGGCGGTAAATGCCGACTCGAATGGCGATGGTTTGTCGTTGAAATAACTGCTAAAGCTCCCTTGTAATGCCACGGCTAAAGTGTATTTTTGGGCGCTCCCCGTTGGCACAAAGCCATATTCGAGATTTTGATTTGGTTCAAAGGTGATTTGGGTGGTCGTCACCGCGTTGGATGTGCTGGTCATCAACGTGGTGCTGGTCACATCTTCGCCCAATTCGCCGATGCTCAATGGTGATGCCCATGCCAAGATCACCGCAGGGATGTTGTTGGTGATGGGCAAATCCCGCGACATGCCACTCTGCCGAATATCCACAAATGGTGGGTAATCGAGTAATCGAATTTCTTGCACGGTGATGCCGCCCACATTGCGTTGCACGGGGATGGGGAAGTCTTGGTTTTGTTTATCCAACACCACTCCTTCTTCTACCGTCACCCCATAATGCGCCAATAGCTCGTTCAGTGTGCCTTGTATTGGCTCAATGAGAGGGGTTTGGCTCATGGGGTCTATCGACAAGCGATAATTGCTGGCTAAGACCATCACCGACCCGCCACGCATGAGGAATTGGTCGATGGCGAATCGCTCATAATCGGTCATATTTTGTGGCGCGACCACAATCAGAATATCAATCCCTGTCGGCGCTTCACCCGTAGATAAATCGACCGTCTGCAATTCATAATTGTCTGAGAGGTATCTGGAAACGAGGGTGTATTGCGACAGAGACGGGATTTGTTGCCCAAACATATCTTGTTGTGGGATGTTCGGCGGTGTCCATATGCCGACCACCTGCACAAAGCCACTGGAGATGCGCTTGAGCGAACTTTCGATTTGGGTGCGGATTTCGCCTTCGCTAAAATTGCCCGATGGAAAAATGACTTGTGGGTCTTTATCACCCGCCTTGATGACCAGATGCAGATAATAATTCTGTGTGCCAAAGAAATCGGTGGCGATAGGGCGAATGCCATATTGGTCGAACAATTCGCGTGGTGATATGTTCGCGTTTTCGACATTCACCACCTCGTAGGTGAATTTGCCCCCCGCCTTGCTGGTGATGTCATCGGCAACGGTTTGGATGGTCACAGGTGCTTCTTTGAGCGCATCGGGCAGGGTGGTCGGGGTATAATACAACGTCATTTGTGCGCCTTCATCTAACGAGGCGAGGACAGCATCGATATTTTGAAAGCCCGATACAACCCGTTTGATGGTGCTGGTTAGGTCATATTCTAAATTGCGGAACGATACGCGCACATCACCGCCCACTTGTTCCACTTGGATGAGTTGCCCAAAGTTGAGTGTTTCGGCTTGGTCGCCATATCGGATGAGCAGGTCAAAATACACATTCAGCAATTCGGAACTGGCACGGCTGGCGATTTGTAATGGTGTGGGGCGGATGCCATATGTCTGATTGGCTTCGGTCTCGATCTCCGGATTGGTGATGGGGTCGACCACCTCTACGGTCATTTTACCATCCGATAGCACGGCATATTCTTGCAAGCTATCGACCAATTGTGGGATGAGCGGTTCTAATAACGGATGGTTGCGCTCGCTGATATATGCCCGCACCAGCAATGGCTCATTCAAATTGCCCAGCAGGTTGCGCGTCACATCAGATAGCGTATATTGCCTATCGGCGGTCAAATCGGCACGGGCGAAGGTAACAGGGGCAATCAACAAGCTGAGCGCCAATAAATTCCCCGCCAACAGCCCCACTGTGAGCCGACTATTCAACCGATACCCACTCAGTTGTGAGCCTTTGCCCCAGCGTTTGCCTTCTAGCGAGATGACATTCAGCGCCAAAAAGATCACCGTCAGACCCAGATAATACACAATATCGCGCAGGTCGATCACCCCACGTTGGATGCTCTCGAAGCGGGCGCTGGTGCTGATTGCCCGCAAGAGGTTGGCAATATCACCACTGACCAAATTGGTGATGAGTGTTGTGCCGATGATATGAAATGCGCCACACACCAATGCGCTGATGATGAGCGCCACAATCTGATTGTCTGTGCGCGATGAGACGAATAAACCGATAGCGATATACACCGATGCCAGCAAAAGCGAGGCGATATATCCGCCAATAATCGGACCCCAATCGGGATTACCGACCAGCGATACGGTGATGGGCAACACCAATGTGAATGCCAATGCCACCATCACTAACACCAATACAGCGAAAAATTTGCCCAAAATCAATTGGATGGTGGTGGTGGGCAAGGTGAAGAGCAATTCGAGTGTGCCATCACTTTGTTCTTCGCTCCATTGGCGCATGGTCAATGCCGAGATGAGGAAGATCATCAACACAGGCAAATTGGCGAAGAGCGGGCGCACATCGGCTAATCCGCGCAACCAAAAACTATTCACCCAAAAAAAGGTGAAAAATGTCACCGCCAAAAATACGCCCACAAAGATGAGCGCCATCGGCGAACTGAAATAACTATCTAATTCTTTGCGAATCATAGAGATTGTTTGTTTCATCGTCATTCCCCTCCTCATGCTGATGTGGCGAGTTGATTGAAGAAGGCTTCGAGGGTGAGCGTATCGGGGCGCAATTCGCGCAATGGATACCCGTTTTGGCTGGATAGGGCATAAATATCGGGGCAAATATCGCGCTCCGCCATCACCCGATAGCCCAAAAATCCGCCGTGTGCGTGGAACGATTGCACATCGGTCACACCATCTAAGCCACGCAGTGCCATCTCGACACCATCCACAGGTTCAGATAACACCACCACCGCATTGGTCGTTGCCGATAGGTCATCCAAACGGGCATCGGCGCGGATTTGCCCATTCATGATGATAATCACGCGATCACAAACCGCTTCCACCTCTGATAAGATGTGCGATGAAAATAAGATGGTGCTGTGTTCTGCTAAGCGTTTGATGAGACCCCGAATTTCGACAATTTGTGTGGGGTCTAAGCCTACAGTCGGCTCATCTAAAATCAGCAATTTGGGTTTATGCAAAATGGCTTGTGCCAAACCTACCCGTTGCCGATACCCCTTACTCAGTTGGGCGATTGGGCGTGTGAGGTGGTTTTGCAATCCTGTGGCAATCACCGCATCGCTGATCAATTTGCGTTGGTCATTGAGCGGGATTTCGCGCATATCGGCAACCCATTTGAGGTAATGTTGAACCGATAATGTTGGATAAAGTGGTGTGTTCTCTGCCAAATAGCCAATTTTGCGTTGTACGGCTTGGGTTTGGGTTAATACATCCATACCATCGATTTGTACCGTGCCTTCATCGGGATGCAAATATCCTGTGAGAATTTTGATTGTGGTGGATTTGCCCGCGCCATTGGGACCTAACAAGCCGACAATTTCACCTTCGTTTACAGTAAAGCTAATGCCACTCAGGGCTTGTATCGTGCCATAGGCACGTTTTACCCCGTCTACAGTTATCATAAAATGCTCCTTTCGGTGGTGAAGCATAGAAAAGCGCCACATTTTATCAAAATGGGCAAACGTAAAAAGTATATCGGAAAATTGCAAAATTTGTGTTAACTACCATACACCATATTCACGGTGTTCGCTACGCTCAAGTCTTAAGATAAGGTTATCGCCTTCACTTGCTGGGTGATGATTTTTTCTTTTTTATCTGCCTCGCCACTCATATCAATTTCTGGGCGGAGCGGTTCGATGCCCAAGAATTTTTCGAGTAGGCGATTGCGCCAAGCAAAGCGCAAGGTGAGCATCCATATCAACCCCATGCCCGCGATGAACAGATATAGCACACTGGATAGGGTAGATAATTCAAAAAATCGACGGAGCGGGGGGATTAGCACAATCGCCACATATACCCCAAAGATGCCGATGGATAAAAAGGTATAGCGCCAATCGCCACTATACAAATCGCCCGCCACCCACCAGCGCGTTGGTGGCTCGACGAATATCACCAAAATCAACCCTGCAAGGCATGAGAAGCTGGTCAATGCCGTCTGAGCGGCGAGCAGGGCGCGTTCTAGGGCGTATTGTTCGGCGGTGATGTCGTAATTGATGCCCACATATCGCACAAATTCGGCGATTTCATCGGTGCTGGCTTGGAATAGGGCTTGATTATTGATGACGGTGATGAAGGTGATGATATACACCAATAACCCGAATACGAATACCGATATGGCGGCAGGGAAGCAGAAGTGTAATACCGAGCGCACAAGGCTCACTTTGCGCGTGTTGCCCGGTTTTGCCCACAACGCCAGGGCGAATGTGGGGATGCCCACCGTCAGGAAGGCGATGAGCGAGGCATGTTTGGGGACAAACGGAAAGCCCATGCCCACAATACTGGTCGCCATAATGAGCAAGGCGGCATATAAGGCGCGAGTGAGGAACAAGCGCAAAATATCTTGCATCCCATTGATGATGCGTTGCCCCTCCAAAAAGGCAGGTGGCAATGCCCCAAACGAGTCGTTGAGCAACACCATATCGGCGACACCCCGAGTCGCCGCGCTCCCGCTTTGCATGGCGATGCCCAAATTGGCTTTCTTGAGCGATAGCACATCATTCACCCCGTCACCAATCATGGCGACATAATGCCCTTGCGCCTTGAGCGCCTCGACAATCTGCTCTTTTTGTTCGGGTGTAATTCTGCCGAAGACGGTTGTCTCTGCCACGGTTTGTTCAAATTGGGCTTTGTCCATGGTGGCTAAATCTGTCCCCGATACCGACTTGAAATCGGGTGGGAAGCCCGCTTGTCGTGCCAGCGCCGCAACGGTTTGCGGATTATCACCCGAAATCACTTTGAGCGCCACACCAGCTTTCATGAAGCCTTGAAGTGTCTCTTTTAGGCGCGGGCGCAATTCATCGCTAAAGCTGACCACCGCCAACGGTTGCAAATCGGGCAAGCCCGCATTCCCCAGCGAGTCGTGCAATTTGGTGGTATTCGGATTATAAGCGAATAGCAACACGCGCAATCCTTGTTCTGCCCAATCATCGGTATATGGACGTAAATCGACATCTTTGGGCAGATGTGGCGCGAGCATTTCGATCGCGCCCAATACATATACCCCGCGCATATCGTCATCATCGAATGCCAATGCGCTCCATTTGCGAGCAGATGAAAAGGGAATTTCATCCACAGGCTTGATGTGCTTGCCCGCTAAATCGGCTAAAATCGCCTCGGATGTGCGGTTGGTCACGCTGGCGCTGTGGGCAAAGTTGCCCAACAACCGTTGGATATGGGCTTTATCCCATTGCAACGGGCGCACATCTTCATAATGAATTTTGTTGGCAGTGAGTGTGCCTGTTTTATCCACACACAACACCGATACATTGCTCAGCGACTCGACCGAATTGGATTGTTGCACCAAAATCCCCCGTCTGACGATGCGTAATGCCCCCAACGCATAGGCGACAATCACCATGAAGAACAAGCCGTTGGGGACTAATCCCGCCACCACCGCCGCCATTTGCACCGTTCGCATCACAGGCACGGCGGAGAGCAATGCCGAGATGAGCAACAAAAAGCCGATGAACAGCGCCAACAGCATCAACACGCGGATGACCAAATCCACCTCGCGTTGCAATGGGGTCTTGGTCACGCGGAACGACTTGGCTTGTGCGGTCAGTTTGTTGGCGAAGCTCTCTTTGCCCACTTTGGTCGCTTCGTAACGTCCCTTGCCACTCACTACAAAACTGCCTGAATACAAATCATTCCCTATCGTTTTGGGGATGAGATCCGATTCACCTGTGAGTTGCGATTCATCCACTTCGAGCCTAGTATCGCTCACCAATACCCCATCCACAACAATTTGGTCGCCCGCCTCGGCGATGATGATGTCGCCGAGGACAATTTCCGATGGATCGGCTTGGCGGGTTTCGCCATCGCGCACCAGCGTGATTTTGGGGCGGGTGAGCAGGGCGATTTTATCCAGTTGGCGTTTGGCACGAATTTCTTGGAACATGCCGATGACCACATTCATGGCGATTAACCCCACACTGACAAACGCATCTCCCCAGCGTCCGATAGCAATCATCACCGCGCCGATGATGAATAAAATCACATTGATGAGGTTGAATACATTTTGTACGACAATTTGTCGATAGGTACGCCCTGTTTGGATGCTGACATTATTGCCCTGTCCATTGGCGCGACGGGTTTGTGCCTCGTGTTCGGTCAAGCCCATATTCGGGTCAGTCATAGATACGCTCCGTATTTTAATCAATCACCCTACACATGATGGTATAACCCATTATAATCAACACGTCCATAAATATGGATACTAGAGAGATGGATACAGGTAAATCTATGACGCAAGATGTCCGTTGGGCAAGTTTTGATTTGGTCTTTTTTGATTGTGATAGCACCCTCTCGACTATAGAGGGCATTGACGAACTCGCCAAGCTGAAAGGCAAAGAATGGCGGGTGGGATTATTGACACAAAAGGCGATGGATGGTGAACTCGATTTGCAAGAGGTGTATGGCAAACGCCTGCAAGCCATTCGTCCCACACGCGGTGAATTGAAGGCGGTCGAAGAACGCTATTGGGAGACGCTGGTCGAGGATGTCATCCCTGTTTTAGAGGCGCTCAAATTTTTGGGCAAGACGATATTCATCATCAGTGGTGGTTTGGCAGAACCCGTTAAGGGTTTCGGCAAACGCTTGGGCATCCCACAAGAGCGCATCCGCGCCGTTGAATTGGAATATAACGAATTGTCTGGCGAATGGTGGAAATATCACGAACCAGAAACACAACATCGCCAAACGTATCTGGATTATAATGAAGGACCGCTCACCGTCAGCAGTGGCAAGCCTTATATCATTGAAGATTTGGCACATCATCTGCATGGACGGCGTTTGATGGTCGGCGATGGCTCATCAGACCTCGCCACGCGCAATGTGGTCGATTTATTCGTTGGATTTGGCGGTGTGGTCGCCCGTCAGAAGGTGTTAAATGAAGCCGAAGCCTTCATTCATACACCGAGTATCGCCCCCATTTTGCCCATCGCCGCGGGTTATGGTGGTTATTTGCGCGTCAAAGGTACGCCACATCAAGCCGTTTACGAAAAAGGGATACAATTGGCGCTCGCCAATGGATTGACCTTCACCAATCCTCATTTAGGTGAAGCATTCGCCGATGAATTCAAAAAGGATATAAACGCATGACATTTGATGCCATTATTTTTGATATGGATGGCTTGTTAGTCGATTCAGAAATTGTGTGGTATAAAGCCGAAGACGAGATGATAACCGACAGGGGCTTTGTTTATAGCGAAGAAGTGCGCGATTCCATTGTTGGGATGCGTGTTGACCAATTTTTGGCGAAATTGAAGGATGTGTATAACCTGCCCGAAACTATCACCGAATTGGTGGCAGAACTGGAAGGGCGGATGCTCAAACTCATCCCAGAGATGGTCAAGCCCAACCCTGGCGCACAAGAAATGATCCAATATGTCATCGATAACAATATTCCACATGCCATTGCCTCCAATTCATCCATCAACATCATCAATGTCACACTCGATTCGCAGGGGTGGGGTGATATTTTCAAGGTGCGTTGCACGGGCGATGATGAAATCAGTGGCAAACCAGATCCGTATGTGTATTTACGGGCGGCGGAACGTTTGGGGGTCGATCCCAAGCGATGCTTGGCGCTAGAAGATAGCCCCAATGGCTCGAAGGCGGCGGTGGCGGCGGGCATGACATGTTTTGTCGTGCCAGATTTATCGCATAGCAAGCCCGAAGCCTTCAAGCACATCACACCCCATGTGTTCAAAAATTTACATGATGTATTGGCACATTTGAAAGGGCAATCCGCATGACTTATCATATTGTCATCGCTACCGATTTGACCGATGAAAGCCTCGCATGGCTCAAAAATGCGCCCGATGCCGATGTAAAAATCGTCCCGCCCAATGTCACCGCCTTGCGCGATGCGCTCAAAACCGCCAATGCGTTGATTGTGCGTGATGATGTTCAAATTGATGCCGATGTGTTGGATGATGCGCCGAACCTGAAAGTGGTCGGCAGACCAACAGCAGGTCTGAGCGGGATCGATATTGAAGCGGCAACGGCGCACGGGGTGATTGTCATGAACACACCTGGCGTGAGCGCCATCGCCGCCGCCGAACACACCATTGCCCTGATGCTCACCCTCAGTCGCCGTCTGATCGAAGCCCACAACAGCATGAAGGCGGGCTTTTGGTTGCTCGACCGCAAACGCCAAGTCGGACGGCAATTACATGGCAAGACACTGGGCATCATCGGCTTAGGGCGTGTGGGGCAGGTGGTCTCGCAAATGGCGCTGGGATTTGGCATGAAGGTCATTGCCAGCGACCCCTACGTGCGTGAAGACCAATTATCTGATAAGCGCGTGGTGTTGCTCGGCTTGCGCGATTTGTTATCGCGGAGCGATTTTATCACCCTTCATGTGCCACCGACAAAAGAGACCTTGCGGATGATCGATGCGGAGCGCATCAAACAGATGAAAGAAGGCGCGTTCCTCATCAATACTGCATTTGGCAAGGTATGGGATGAAAATGCCGTTGCCGAAGCGGTCAAAACAGGACATTTATCGGGTGTGGCGGTGGATGTGTATCCCGATGAACCGCCCTACAACAGCCCGCTCATCGGCGTAGACCGTGTTGTTCATACCCCACATATCGCCGAGAACACGGTCGAAGCCACCCAAGATTTATCGATGCAAATTGTTCAACAGGTGATGGATGCTCTGCGTGGGACGGATTATCGCAATGTGGTGAATTTGCCCTTTTTGCCGGGCGTGGATTATGAACGCATTCGCCCATATCTGATTTTAGCCGAGCGCATTGGGCGGTTATTTCATGTATTGGCGCGAAACCCCATTAAATGGGTCGGTGTGGATTTACGAGGTGATGATGTGAGCGGGCTGGTCAAGCCTATCACCGTAGCCTTGCTCAAGGGGATTTTGCACCCCATTTTGGGCGAGACGGTGAGTTATATCAACGCCCCTCTGTTGGCGAATGAACGGGGCATTCAAGTGGCGCAGGTCAAAAATTTGCCTGTGGGTGATTATGCCAATTTAGTCAGTTGTCAAGTGGTGTTGGAAGACGGTGAAGAGATCGTCATGGCGGGGACATTGCTCGATGGCAAACAACCGCACATCATGCAAATCAACGAATATCGCATGAATTTCGTCCCCGAAGGGCATTTGGTGGTCATGGGCAGTTATGACCAACCGGGCGTGATTGGCAAGGTCGGGACGCTCATGGCGGATAATCAGATCAACATCGCCAGTTGGCATACGGGACGGGCTGGTCGTGGCGGAAATACGCTCACCATCCTCACATTAGATAACGCCTTGCCCGAAGTTGTTCTGGAAATTTTACGAAATCAAGAATTTGTGCGTCATGCACATCAAGTCGAGTTATAATAAGGGACATGACGAATTTTTGCCCAGTTGGGCAATCATTAAAGGATAAAAACCCATGCGTTATGTGTTGATATTGCTCATGCTGATGATGCTGACGGCTTGTGGCGGTGGCGAATCACCCGCTACCGAAGATGCCAATGCCCAACCAACCCCATTCGTCCCAGAAGGCACGCAAGTCGGTGTTAATCCCGTATCAGATGAAAATGTGCCGATTATCGAGACACTCATTGCCGAAGAAATTGCCGCCCAAAATCCACAACCGTATATTCCGCCGTTGCCCACTGTGGGTGAAGGCGGATTGCCTGTGCCACCAATTGGCACATTGGTCGCCTCTCAGACCGAAAATGTACAGGCGGGTGTGCCTTTCGATTATATCT
>PGTJ01000529.1 GCA_002794515.1 Phototrophicales bacterium | reverse complement strand
GGCGGTGAATAAATCACCTGCATCGGCAGAGCTGGCTTTTTGTTTGGGGTCATCACCAGCACGATACACAATCTCACGCGCCAGCAACGGACTCATACCCAACACATTGCCCGTCAAAACCTGATATGTACGGGCTTTGGGATCGGCGACATCGGCTAAAAATTGGGCAACATCGGCTTCTGTGAGCATAAAGGGGTTATGTTTGCCCATTTGTGGCGGTGGTGGGATATAGGGATGATTGGGCAAACTGACGCGCACCCGATTTTCATCTGCACCGACACGGCGCATACAATCTAAAATAATCCCGTTTTGCACCAACAAGATATTGCTACGCCGTTCCATCGGTTCGATGACCAATTCCATCTCACCTTCTGCTGTTTCGAGGTGCAAATGCACCACACGCTCCCAGTCGGGCTGGCTAATATGCGCGATTTTGCCCCCTTCGACATAACGCCTGACCAATAAACCAAGCGTTGTCGGCTTTTCTGTGCCACGTCGTAATTTTTCTGGGGTGATATGCAAACGGGGAACGTTGGTATCGGCACTGAGATATAAGTACTGGCGCTTGTGATGGGCATAAATTTCCAAACCGAGCGCCGTTTCATCCACATCTAATACATCTTGGATACGCCCACCTACGAGCGTATCCATGAATTCATCTACCAGTGCCGATAAAGTGAAGACATCTAAATACATACAAGCGCTACGATGTTGGGGCTAATGGCGAGAGCAAATAGGCGATAATATCGCCAATTTCTTGTGGTGTGAGGCTATCTGCATAATTAATCGGCATATTGGTGATATAATCCCGCACTTTGAAGGCGTTGGGATACATGATGGATTCGTATAAATACCCTTCGGCAGTCATGGGTGGGCGACGATTGGCGGCTTCACGATGTGTTTCGCTATAAGCAGGCGCAAGATTATTGGTATTTTCGCCATGACACCCCAGACAGCCTTTATTTTTCACCAATTCAAAACCCCGTTGCGGGTCGGCATTTGCCAATAATGGGGTGACATCGGCTAAATACGATTCGGCAGAGACAGATTGATCGTCTAATCCGCCTGTTGGTCGGGTTAGCTGTAACATTTCAAATAAAAAAATAACCCCAAAACCGATTATCAGACCAATGCCGATGAGAATTGGCAAAGATGATAACTTTTTGGATGCGTTTTCTGTGGTGCTATCGGTCATTGAAAATATTTCCTTTGGTGTTAGAACACAAGGTGCAACAAGACATCGACAATCATCGCCAAAAATAAAAAGGCGAGATAGACGGTT
>PGTJ01000406.1 GCA_002794515.1 Phototrophicales bacterium | reverse complement strand
TCCATGCAATATCATCACCAATGGTGGTCACTTTCCAACCATCAAAGGATTTTGGCGGGACGAGCATGGCGAAATTGGTCTTGCCACATGCGCTTGGGAATGCCGCGGCGACATATGTCTTTTCGCCTTTGGGGTCTTCGACACCCAAGATGAGCATGTGTTCTGCTAACCAGCCTTCATCGCGGGCAATTTTAGAGGCGATGCGAAGTGCCAAGCATTTTTTACCGAGTAACGCATTGCCACCATAACCACTGCCATACGACCAAATGGCACGTTCTTCGGGGAAGTGAACGATGTATTTGGTATCTTTATTGCATGGCCACGGCACATCTTTTTGACCAGGTTCTAATGGCGCGCCAACGGTATGAGCGCATGGCACAAAATCACCATCTGTACCCAACACATCTAACACAGCAGACCCCATACGGGTCATGATTTTCATGTTGGCAACAACATAAGGGGAGTCGGTTATTTCGACACCGAGCATAGCAATGGGCGAGCCTAACGGACCCATGCTGAAGGGGACGACATACATCGTGCGACCACGCATACATCCATCGAATAATTTATCGAGGATGGCATGCATCTCTTTGGGGTCTATCCAGTTATTGGTCGGACCCGCATCGGCTTTGTTAATACTACAAATAAACGTACGATCTTCCACCCGCGCCACATCACTTGGGTCAGAAAAGGCGAGGTAGCTATTGGGGCGTTTTGCTTCGTTGAGTTTGATGAATGTGCCTGCATCGACCAATGTTTGGCACATGCGGTCGTACTCTTCATCAGAACCATCTGCCCAATAAACGGCATCTGGCTTGCAGAGTGCAACCATTTCTGTCACCCATGCGCGTAATTTCTCGTGCTTCAAGTTGCTTGGGAATTGCATATTTCCTCCAATGCTGTGTTACCGTACTCTATCAATGATACACGGTCTTACCGAACAGTCGCAAAGTTTGAGGAGTTGGTTTATCATCAACATCAGATGACCCGCTCTCACACTATCTATCCTAGCATAGACGGGCATCTTTAACTTGTGACAAAGTTCACAATTAACAGGTTCAATATGTCATATGTTGCGGGAAAAATGTCATGTCTACATTATGCGAGTTACGAACAATCGCAAAAATCGAACATCTCCACATGGTGACAGCCGTGATGAGCAGTATCGGCGAGCAACTCAATTTGACCGAAAAGATGACATTCGCCATTGAATTGGCGGTGGATGAAGCCTTCACCAACATCTGTCATCATGCCTACCCTGCTATGGAAAAAGGGGATGTCGTCTTGATCGTAGAAGTGAATGATCACGATTTGCAAATCACCCTGCTCGATTGGGGAGAACCATTTAATCGGAGCGCCATCCCCCAATATGACAAAAATACACCCATAGAGCAACGCGCACACGGCGGGATGGGCATTCATCTGATCGAACACTTGATGGATTCAGCAGTGTGGATAAAATCTGATGGCGCAAATAGCCCGAATATGCTCATTATGACGAAACGGTTAGAATATATCAGCGCAGGGGGGCAACGCACCAACGCTCGACGACAGTTAAACGCCCTGCTGAGTGTGAATCAGGTGATGGCAACAACCACCGACCCGGATAAACTGCTCGATTTAATCGTGACAGAAGTACGCAATGTGATGGATGCAGAACGATGTACGCTCTATTTGCTCGATAGTGAACATGGTGAATTATATTCAAAAATTTTATACGATGAACATCTACGCGAAATCCGCTTAAAAATTGGCGAGGGGGTGGCGGGACAGGTGGCGATGACGGGCAAGATCATCAATATTGAAAATGCCAAAGGCGACCCGCGCCTGAACACCGTCTTCACCGCACAAGCTGGTATCACCCTGCGTAATATGCTCACCGTGCCGATGTTTAATCATGAACAGAACGTTGTGGGGGTAATACAAGCCATCAACAAACGCGGTGAACCGTTCACGGAACGCGATGAACGGTTGCTCTCGGCAATCGCCACACAAGCCGCCATCGGCATCGAAAATGCCCGTTTGGTGGCGCAAGAAATCGCCCAAAAATTAATCAATCAAGAACTCGAAACTGCCAGAGCTATTCAGCAGAGTTTTTTGCCCAAACAAATCCCACAAATGGCGGGGTGGGAAATCGCCATCTACTGGACACCCATGCGCGAGGTGGCGGGCGATTTTTATGATTTTATCCGCACCCCAAGCGGTCAATTGGCGATTATCGTTGCCGATGTCTCTGGCAAAGGGGTGCCTGCGGCATTATTC
>PGTJ01000167.1 GCA_002794515.1 Phototrophicales bacterium | reverse complement strand
TTACAGCGCAACACAATATATAATCTTGTTTATATACTTTATCTCATGAAAGGATTACATCATGAACAAGCAATTTGCGCGTCTGAGTTTGCTCATCCTCATTTTAATCAGCACTATTATTCCCGTGAGTGCCAACAGCACCGCCCAGCAACAACCTGCATCATGTCCATATCAACAAGTTTGTGAACTCACCCAACAAGCCCTCGCTTTACTCCAAAAATATAATATCCCCGCCAGCGAATTAGACAACATCTTGCGGATACTTGGCACCAATGGTGTGCAGGGTGTGGCGCAATATTTGGTTCAATCGGGCATGAGCCAAGAACAAGCCACAGCAATTTTGCAAGAAGCCGCCCCACTCATCGAACAAGGCATGAATAACAGTTATGTCCAAGCCTATATCGGCGCTCTGGTGACGGAGCGTGTGCGCGAGAACGAATTAATCGCCAGTCGCCAACAAGCGATGTTCGCCAGCTTACGCAATCCCGAAACGGTGATGAGCATTTTGAACGAATTGGGCATCACAGGTCAAGATGCCGAAGACTTTTTAGCATTACAACAATTCGCCGCTGGATTAGGATATAGCCCCGCTACAATTGACCGCATGGCACAAGCGAATGCCATTTATCAACTTTTAGGCGAAGCCAGTGATTTATCGGATGAAGAAAAATCGCAATTGGCGATGCAAGCCATCAGCGACCCTGCAGGTTTTGAAGCGGCACTGGCTGAAAAAGGGGTTGATATGGATTATATTTATGAAAATTTTGAGGGTGCATATTACAATTTTTATGCGGAACTCGGATTTGATGACGAGGCAATCGCCAAATTCCAAGAATTAGCCTTCGCCGCCGAAGTGATTGAAGCAGGCAGTAGCATCGAGAATATGCAAGATTTATTAGCTCGATATGGATTTTTACCAGAAGAAATTAGCGGATTGCTCGCTGGTTGGCAAGGATGGTCATCACCTGCGGATATTGCCAATTTCTTAGCCAGTTTAGGTATTGGGTGGCAACCGGAATTCGATGATTTTCTGGATTTATACGAGAGTGATGAATACAATGCCTCGTTAGATGATTGGGATTCATCTGAATACATGGATGCGGATGACGATACATCCGACGATAGCGACAACAATTCGTCTGACCAAAACAATAGCGACAACAATTCGTCTGACCAAGACGATAACAATGATGATTCATCTGATGACAACAATAGCGATGGCTAAATCAGCGATTTTTTAGAGGCTAGGTGTTAAGCAACGTTCAAGCGCATGGGGGTATGCGCTTGAACGGATTTAATGAAAGATAATCGATTAGCGTGTAATCAGCACCACTGTCCCACTATTGATGATGAAGCCACACGTCTTGCCATCGATGGTGAATGTCTCAAGTTCAAACCGAGCGCGTGGGCTGGTAGACCCATCGAGGAAGATGAGCCGTCCGCTACCGCGCAAACAAATCGGCAACCCCGTCCCAAATTCACCAGGCACAACCTTCTCGCCATCAAATTTGCCAATATCCACCGCGCCGAGGGTGAGGGAGGCTAAATCGCCAGGCACACTGCCAGGGATGAGGAATACGCCGTTAGCGAACAAATTCGTACAGAAGATGCCTTCTGGCATAACTAGGCTATATCCACCAATATCGCACCGTTGTGGGATGGGCGGTGGCGCAGAGACGGGTGCTGGCGGTGGTGTCGGTGTTGGTACAGAGACAGGACAACTGAACGTGCCTAAGTTCAGCGTTTCGATATCGCCACCTAATTCGATCACGGAGACTATCCACGTACTGGGACCTGTCAGGGTATGTGTACCAAAGCCGACATTGGTCACAGGCAACCCCGCCCCTGTACCTGTAATATCGAAATTGGCATCGCCCGCACTGATTGTGACTTGCAAATCATTGCCCACACAGACGGCAGTCGCGCTCAAGGTGTTGGGTGCTTCATCATCATTGACGGTTGTCGCCACATTGGCGGGATTTGGCACACTGGCGTATTCGCTGGCTGTGCCACCCGTGCGCGTGATGGTAACGGCACACGGTTGTGGACCATCGAGCAAAGCATCGTCTTGTGCGGTGATGGTGATCACCTGTGGTGTGTTCCAGTTGGTGTTATCAAAGGTGAGTGTTGTCGGGCTTGGCAAACATTCGCTGGGGTCTGTCGAGCCAAATGCCAGATCGACTGTGCCACTGGGCATGGTGTTGAGTTGAATGGTGAATGTCGTAGTGGTACTCGGTTCGCTGATGGCAGTGACAGTGCTGGTATTGACGTTATAGCCCGCAGTATCATCATCGATGATGGTGATCGTCGCCACACTCGGTGAGCCAATGGTCGCCGTCCCGCTCCCAATACTGTTGAGTGTGAGGGTGAAGGTCTCGTTGCCTTCAGCCAATACATCACCAATGATGGTGTATGATAGATTGGCGGTGGTCGTGCCTGATGTGAAGGTGATGGTGCTACCTGCCGTGTAATCGACCGTATTGGTCGCCGTCACATCGGTTGCGGCGACATTGACCACGATATTTTCGTATGACGGATTGCTGAGGGTCGCGCCGAGTGTATGACCTGTACTGCCACTATTGCCCTCTGTATGCGAGGCGGTCGTGGCAGACCATATGACGCTGGGTATGGGGTCATCATTTTGAATGGTGACATTCAAGGTGTTGCTCGCACCGATCGTTGCGTTGCCTGTCGACACACCCGACAAGGTAATGTTGAAATCTTCATTGAGTTCATATTTGCTGTCATTGTTGACCAGTCCAACAAGGGTCGTGGAATACGATGTCACCCCTGCTGGAATGGTAATCGAGGTCGTGGTGTTATTATAATCGCCATCGGCGAGTGTGGCAGTGTTATCAGAATATGTGAGCGTGACGGTGACTGGCTCATCAATCGAACTGCTCAAAGACAGGGAGATGCCTCGATCGGTGGTCGATTCTGGTGCAGTGTTTGAGGTAACGCTGAAGTTCACTTGTGGATACGAGTTAACCAGTTGACAGAAATTGCCCGTTGTTGAGTCGTTATCCATCACCCACTGGTCGAGTGGATTTTGCCAATCGCCAGATGAAAAATTGAGGTAATCACTATCTGTGCCATCATTCACCTGAATGCGATAACACAAATTGAAACCAGCCCCTTGTGGCGGGCTAAAATCTTTGGGGGCGGGCAAGATGACCGACCAAATACTATATGTATTGGATGGTTGACTGTGGAATACATCTGTAAAATCGTTGTCATACGACATGGATGCAAATTCGGTCGAATCACCATCCCAATACACCACATTAGCGCTGGTGATATCGTTATTATCCACCAAAATACTCACACGGACTTGTGTGGATGGATAAAAATTGCTCGAGGTGTCGACACTAAAAAATGTATATGGCTTAAACGGCACGAATTCTGTGCGGGAATTATATGTTGGACCTTGATGATATAATTCTGCCCATTGCACATTGTTATCGTTTGCACCAGCCAGCACAAATTGTGTCTGTATGGTGAATAAACACAAGCAGAGCGTTAATAAAGAAAAAAACCTGAGCTTCATAATGAAATTCTCCTAAAACATAAATTTTCAGATATTTCATTTTATTCCGAATAATATTTAAGGCGTTATAAAATGGTTTGTGCAACCCTCACAAATTAGCCAAGAAGCTGAACAATTTTTATTGTTTAGTGACAAATATAGACACAAAAATGACAAGTGTTTGTGATGATTTTGAGGCGAAAAAATACATTCTAATGCGCTTCTGCTGAATATCCAATAACCCATCATGTTCGGCTAAAAATGCCTCGAATTCGGTGGCAGTCATGAGGGCGGTCGTTGTCACAGCATATCTCCCTATATTCAAGCTGGTGGTGTAGTGACATGATATATCATGCCACTACGATTGTATCACATTATTCCACTGTCTTGAGCAAGGGCGCACAACATAGCACCAATTCTTTGGCGGCTTTTACTTCATCCACCCGCGAGACGGGGGTGATATGTGGCGCGTTGTGCAACAATTCGGGCGATGTCTTCGCCTCATGGGCGATTTTCTTCATCACCTCGATGAATTCATCCAGCGTTTGCTTAGTCTCGGTCTCCGTAGGTTCGATGAGCAATGCCTCTGGCACGATCAACGGGAAGTAATTGGTGGGCGGATGAATGCCATAATCCATCAGGCGTTTAGAAATATCTAACGCATGAATATCGGGCGCATCTTCCCAATGCCCTTCCAAGACAAATTCGTGTCCACAATAACGGGGATAAGGGATGGTATAGGTGTCCATCAATTTGGTGCGGACATAATTGGCATTCAGCACCGCATGACGGCTCACCTCATGCAAACCTTCACCACCATAGGCGCGGATATAAGCATAAGCGCGGATGTGCATCCCAAAATTGCCATAAAATGCCTTCAATTGCCCGATCGTCTTGGCAGGTGTGACCAAACCATATAACGGGGCATCCTGTTCACCATCAGCAGGGGCGATGATGTCGACAATCGGACCGGGCAGATAATCGAGCAATTTTTCGCCCACACCGACCGCGCCACAACCCGGTCCACCACCCCCATGCGGTGTGGAAAAGGTCTTATGCAGGTTATAATGCATAACATCAAAGCCCAATTCGCCTGGTTTGACGATGCCCATCAGAGCATTCATATTCGCGCCATCCATATACATCAACCCGCCCGCGTCATGTACAGCTTGGATGACATCCAAAATGTGCGCCTCGAATAAGCCAAGCGTACTTGGCACGGTGATCATCATGCCCGCGATAGTCTTGGCGGTATCGCCCGAACAGGCTTGGCGCAGGGCATTGAGGTCGACATTGCCCTCTTCATCGGCGGGCAATTCGATGACCTCATATCCCGCCATGGTTACCGTCGCGGGATTCGTGCCATGTGCGCTATTGGGGACGAGGATTTTGGTGCGGGCGGTATCGCCTCTGTCGTGATGATATTTGCGAATCATCAAAATACCCGCCAATTCGCCTTGTGCGCCCGCGGCAGGTGTGAGGCTCACCCCCTTAAATCCACTCACTTCTGCCAACCATTGTTGGAGCTGGTACATCATCGCCAACGCCCCTTGTGCGCCTTCGGGGTCGGTGAGCGGATGCAGATGAGCAAAACCGGGCAGGCGTGCCACATCTTCGTTAATCTTGGGGTTATATTTCATGGTACAAGACCCCAACGGATAAAAGCCTGTATCAATGGCATGATTCAGTTGGCTCAGGCGCACGAAATGACGCACCGCTTGCATTTCGCTGACTTCGGGCAAATCGAGCGTATCACGCATGAGGTCGGTGGGCAACGGACTCTCTGGCACATCGCAATCGGGGAGATTCACACCCACCCGCCCCGAAGCGCTGATTTCGTAAATAAGGGGTTCTAATCCATTAGTCATGATCTCATCTCCGCTAAAACTTGCACCAGTGCATCCATCTCTGCCTTGCTATTCATCTCGGTGACGCACAACAACATATGATCTTTGAGGGTGGGATAATCTTTTTCGAGGTCATATCCGCCAATAATCCCCTGTTCAATCAGGGCTTGGTTGATTTTATGCACCGATGTCGGACATTTGACGACAAATTCGTTGAAGAACGGTCTGTCTCGATTCACCTTATAACCGTCTAATTGATCAATTTGGTCGGCGAGATAATGCGCCTTATGATAATTCAGTTCGGCAATTTTGCGGAAACCTGTCTTGCCCATCAGCGTCATATACACACATGCCGCCAATGCCATCAGCCCCTGATTGGTGCAGATGTTGCTGGTGGCTTTCTCGCGCCGAATATCTTGTTCGCGCGGGCGTAAGGTCATGACGAAGGCGCGTCTGCCTTCTTTATCGCGTGTTTCACCAACGATACGCCCTGCAATTTTACGGACATATTCCATGCGGGTGGCAAAAAATCCGAGATACGGACCGCCATAACTGAGCGGGATGCCCAATGGTTGCCCCTCGCCGACGACAATATCTGCGCCGAGTTCGCCGGGCGCTTTGAACATTCCCAGCGC
>PGTJ01000535.1 GCA_002794515.1 Phototrophicales bacterium | reverse complement strand
GCGTATGGATAACCACTCCAACAATCGTCCAGAACGATTTAAGGCTCACCTAGAGCGATACGTTATATTAATTGTAAGAACGAGCGCACCGAAACCCGCCTCGGTCAAAAAAATCGGTCGGGTTATCACGAATGCGTGTGTTTCCGCGCAGATAATAAGTGGCACGATTCCATGCACCACCTTTCATCACCCGTAACACATCACCACGATAGCCCGTATCTGCCTCTCGACCATCAGACGGATCATACGGATATGGCATATAAATGGAACTGACCCATTCCCAAACATTGCCCGCCATATCGTATGCGCCTACCCAAGATACCCCATTCGGATAACTGCCTACGGGACTCGATTGCCCATTTGAATTCCCGCTCCACACCGCATGAACACCACTCCATTCGTTTCCCCAGGGAAATAACCAATTGCTCGGTCCGCGGGCGGCATATTCCCATTCGGCTTCGGTCGGCAAGCGTGCGCCACGCAATTGACAAAAATGACGCGCTTCAAACCATGTAATTTGCTCAATCGGGCGATCTGCACCATCAAAGGCATTGGGATTGGCTTTTTGACCACCCAAACGAATAAAATCAGATTGTTTGACCTCATATTTATCGATCCAAAATGGTGTATCAAAGCATTGGCGATGTGCAGGCTGTTCATCGGCAAACCAATCCGATGTACCACCTAAAGACATCGAATAGGTTATTTGTTCGCTTGTACTGCCCATTGTAAAACATCCAGCAGGCACAAGTACCATCGTTATACCATTGAATGTTTGCTCCACGGGTTGCCAATCTCGATTTTGCGAGATGACGGCATTGGTTGGCGCAAGCGTAGAGCTGACTGAATTAGGCGATTGGGATATGGGTGGATCGAGACGCACACACCGAAACCCAACATGCGGTAGGGCATTTGAAGCAGGTGCATATCCACGAAATGTCGAGCGTAACGCATATCCAAGCAAACGATAACTTCCACCCCGAACCGAGCGATTCGTCAGATTATTATTCACATCATCATAGGTAAACGAATAAGGATATTCAGCATAACCAGTGATTGTCCACTGCCATATATTACCGCTCATATCATATGCCCCAACCCATGAGACGTTGTTTGCTTTACTGCCAACATCTGCCGGTTCTCTGCCCGAATTATCTAACCAAACCGCATTATGGCGATTCCACTCGTTGCTCCAAGGATAAATATAATTACTCGGTCCGCGGGCGGCATATTCCCATTCGGCTTCAGTTGG
>PGTJ01000414.1 GCA_002794515.1 Phototrophicales bacterium | reverse complement strand
GGCTAATCCGATATATGTGCCAACAAAGGTGATGCCCATGCCGATTATCTGCGAGACAATCCACCGCCGTAAGAGGTTATCTATCCGTTTGAGGATATATTCCACACGATGGCGATACCATAACGGAAAAATGGTGATAAACCCGTTGGTATATTTATCTGGCTCTGCCAAAAAGAACATGGTTAAAAATATCACGATGAGGATAGTCAATAATGTATTCGCCAATCCTGTGATGAATGGCAACACCGTCCCGCCCAACTGACCGACAGCATTGAGCGCCTGTTCACCCAAACTACGCACCGTTTCAGCATCGATTTGAACAGAGCGTGTATCAAAATTGACCACCGATACCTGATAGGTAAACGGATTAATCCGCAAATTTTCTAGCGATAAAATGCTTGGTTGTGGGGCGCTGATGCGGGGCAAATTGACCAAAAATGGGAAGCTATCTTGAATTTCGCCACTATTCCACCAAGCCACTATACGGTCGACACCTTGTGTAATTGTGTCTCCAAGACGCACAAATTGCTCAACAAATGTCGGCAAAAGCAACGCCGTCACGATGTAAACACATATCACCCCAACAAGCAGACTCAGGATGATAGCGGGTGTGCGTTTGATCTTGTACCGCTCGAAAAAGCGGACAGGCATGGTGATGAGGATGACGAGGATGATCGCCCCTAGCCCATAAAGCAAAATGTTGCGGATATTCCACAACACAAAGCCAATGAGCGACAACCCGATGGCAATCCAAATCCAACGGGAACTATTAAAACTCGGTATTGGATGATTTGAGGCTGATTGGGTCATTGATTTTTTTCACACACATGCCATGCCGATTAAGCGCCACCTTGTTTATCATCTGGCTGTTGGGCGGCACGCATAATCGCTTGCCATTCTGGATTGTTATCATCATCGTCACTGGTCGTGACTGGTGTTGGTGCTTTTTGGTCGAATTTGGGTTGTGATTTTGGCGTACTGCCCCCTTGTGCATTGAGCGAGATAATTGGCTCATCCAGATAACTAATGCCCAATTGCTTACGCACAATTTGGTCTATTTTGCGTCGAATCTCGGTCTGTTTTTGAACAATATTGATATTCTGTTGTTCAAATATCACCACCACACGTATATCTGCCTTGCCACGACGCTCAGATACATCGACATCTAAATGTTTGATGCCACCCATATCATGAATGGCTTTATGTAATTGTGATTGGACAATCTCCACACTCACGCCCGATACATTGCCACCTTTGCGCGATACAAGCCCGTCAATGCCTTTTTCTTGACGGCGACCACTTAACACGGTGTAGGCATAAAATCCAAAACCGCCATATAGCGCCAATAAAAATAACACACGCAAAATGGCATTGATGCTATTGACAAAATTCACCAGACTGGTGGGGTCTAATAGCACAATGCTCAAGACGGCGATGCCAATGAGCATGACGATTAAAAAGAAAATTCGCCTGACATTATCCCAAAAATCGCGTATCCGATTCAGCATGATGGTTTATCCTTTGTACCTCACAATCATTAATGTCAAATCATCAAATGGAGGAATACCTGCACAAAACCATTCGACATCTTCAATAATTTTATTGACAATCGTCTGGATTGGTTGTTGTGCGTTATCTAAAACAACTTGTTTGAGTCGCGCCTCGCCATATGACTGACCTTGTGGATTTTCGGCTTCGGTCAGACCATCTGTATAATAAATCATCATATCCCCCGCTTGTAATTGGATAGGCAACTCTTGCACAGGATTATCCACCTCCCAACCCAATGCACGCCCGCCTCTGGGGAGTGTGTCAATCGTATGATTGCGCCGATGATAAAACAATGGTGGATTATGCCCCGCATTCACATGTACACTGCGACCATCCCGATAAAACACGCTGTGATAGACGGTGACGAACATGCCACTCTGGACAT
The DNA here is from genome assembly GCA_002794515.1 of Phototrophicales bacterium. Taxonomy (GTDB): domain Bacteria; phylum Chloroflexota; class Anaerolineae; order Aggregatilineales; family Phototrophicaceae. Next base: position 232 of record PGTJ01000414.1, on the reverse strand, counting down.
CTTCGACAATCAAATCGTTGGCACGCCGTACTGTTTCTCGTGGAGATAACCCCGCATTGGCGTTGGCACGAATCATCGTGCGCGATACCGCCATCAACAACGCCGCCCCTGCCCCTTTATCTGATACATCGGCGATAACCACCCCAAATTTATCATCTGCCAATTTGAAGGCATCATAAAAATCACCCGCCATTTCGCGGGCGGCTTGCCAGAAGGGGACGATTTCGTAAGT
>PGTJ01000267.1 GCA_002794515.1 Phototrophicales bacterium | reverse complement strand
GCTTACGCCTGTTGAACAGATGTTATTTGTATTTTTGGCGTTGTTGGCAATCGGCGCGACCATTCATGGGTTTAACGAAATGTACCTGATTATCAATCGGGGTACAGGCACATTGCGCCTGAATAACTTGCCCGCACGGTTATGGAAGGCGCTGACGGTTTATATCACACAAAAGACCACGCTCAAAACGCGCCGCCTATCCAGTTTGATTCATGTGGGGATTGTATGGGGCTTCACCTATTACTTTTTGGTGAATGCGGTGGATATGTTGTATGGCTTCATCCCTAATTTTGAAGACACACTCAAAAGTTTTGGTGTGTTGTATGACCTGTTTCGTTTGGGTGCTGATATCTTGAGTGTGGTGGTGTTGGCGGGGGTGTGTTATTTTATCGCCCGTCGCTTCTTTTTGCCGAATAAGACCGAATTGCGATATCACGATAATGTGTTGTTGCATCCGCGTGTGAAGGCGGGGGCGGTGTCGGTGGATTCGCTCATTGTGGGTGGATTTATTCTCGTCCATATCGGTGCGCGATTTTTAGGTGAGGCAGTTTTGGTGGCGCAACATGGATCAGATCCATGGATGCCATTCGCCACGGTCATTTCGCCATTATTCGCGGGCATCAGCCCCGATGGCTTACAGGTGTTGCGTCATGTGTGTTGGTGGGTGGCGCTGGGTGGTGTCCTCATCTTTGCACCCTACTTCCCCTATACCAAACATGCCCATTTATTCATGGCACCGCTCAATTTTCTCACCAAGCCAGAACGCACATCGCTGGGCGAGATGCGACCGCTCAATTTTGAAGATGAGAGCATTGAGCAATTTGGGGCGAATAAACTCGAAGATTTGCCCATGACCAGCATTTTTGATGGTTTTGCGTGTATCATGTGCAATCGTTGCCAAGATGTATGCCCCGCCTATACCACAGGCAAGGAACTCTCGCCATCGGCACTGGAGATCAACAAACGCTACACCATGCGCGAGAATATGACCCGCCTCGCCAATGGCGAGCCATCGCCACAAGAATTGATGGGCTGGGTAATTAGCGAATCGGCAGTATGGGCATGTACATCATGCGGGGCATGTATCGATATTTGCCCCGTCGGCAACGAGCCAATGCACGACATCCTCGAAATTCGGCGTGATGCCGTGCTGATGCAAGGGAGCTTCCCTGCCGATTTACAAAAAGCCTTCAAGGGCATGGAACGACAGGGCAACCCATGGCAAAATGCCGAACCGCGCTTCAATTGGGCGAAAGGGTTAGATTTCCCCGTCCCGACTTACGAAGAAAATCCCAATTTTGAAATTTTGTATTGGGTGGGATGCGCCGCCAGCTACGACCCACGCGCCCAACTCACTGCTCGTGCCTTGGTCAAGGTATTGCACAAGGCAGGCATTAATTTTGCCGTTTTAGGCGATGCCGAAACCTGTACGGGTGATGTCGCCCGTCGGGCGGGTAAAGAGGATATTTACCAACAACTCGCCATGCAAAATGTCGAGACGCTCAATGAAGTCAATCCACCACGCATTGTCGTGACCTGTCCACATTGTTATCACAACATCGGCAAAGAATATCATCAATTTGGTGGCAATTACCAAGTGGTGCATCACACCGAATTGATAGAAGAACTGATCGCCGCCGGGCGCTTGCCGATGGATGCCCATCCCAATCGGATGCCCAATGTCACCTTCCATGACCCGTGCTATCTGGGACGGCATAATGATGTGGTGGATGCACCGCGTAATGTGTTGGAGCGCATCGGCATTGTCAACACCGAAATGCCACGCAATAAGAAAAATTCCTTCTGTTGTGGCGCGGGCGGGGCGCAATTCTGGAAGGAAGAAGAACACGGAGACAAAGCCGTCAATATCGAGCGTTACGAAGAAGCCAAAGCCACAGGTGCAGAGGTGGTAGCGGTGGGATGTCCCTTCTGTATGCAGATGTTCAATTCTGCCCAATCCAGCACGGGCGGGACGGGACCAGAAGTGAAGGATATTGTCGAGATCATCGCCGACCGCATCACCATCACTGTGCCTGCGGGCGATTAGGCGCATATTGTGTATGGGACGATGAACGCCGAATGCGTTTATCGTCCTATATAATGATATGGTAACTACTTTCATCATGAATGATTGCCAGATGCCTTGATAATCCATCTGAAAGCACATTTAAGGCGCTAACTAAAATAATAAATAACGGCTTGTTCAGCCTAGTGGTGTGATTGGGGTGTTTTTGTATGAATAAACTAGATACGCTTGCTATTCCTAATTCCTACTTTTCATTTACGATTTTCCAGCTTTTGTAAAAAACAATTCATAATCGCTTGCGAAAAATCGTCATTTTCGTTAAAGTTCCTATATATAAAAGTGAGAGGAGCTGAGGCATTCCGCCCCACTGGGCTATTCGTATGCCAAATGACCATGAAACGACCAGTCTTTTTCATCTTTCTGACGCTCATATTATTGCCGTCCATCGTGATAGCGCAAACGGCGAATAACACCTGCCCCGATATTGTGAACAGGGCGCTACAAGCCGCCAACGACATGTGTGGTGATTTGGGGCGCAATCAGGTATGTTATGGCAACTTTCGGCTCGATGCCACCCCTCAAGAACACGCCACGGGATTTTATTTCGACCGTGTGGGCGATAAGGTGAGTGTGAATGATATTTCCACATTACAACTCAGCCCGATGAATCTCGAAGCGGGCGAATGGGGGGTGGCGGTGATGTTGCTCCAAGCCAATTTGCCCCGCACACTGCCCGGTCAAAATGTGACCATCATCTTGTTTGGTGATGTGTTCATCCAGAACGACACCACCCAAGAACAGGTAGAAAATGGCGAATTCACCCCCATGCAAGCCTTTTACTTGACAACGGGCATTGGCGATGCACGCTGTGCCGAAGCGCCCGAAAGCGGGATGCTCGTCCAAACACCCAAAGGGGTGGGTGAGGTGAACTTCCGCATCAATGGTGTCGAGGTGGCGATGGGATCAACGGTGATGTTCCAAGCCCCGACCGATAATGAATTGACGGCTATCACCATCGAAGGTGCGGCAGTGTTGAAGGTCGATAACCAATCGTATCCTGTGATACAAGGCACAAAATTTGGTGTGCAACGTCTGCCAGAAAATGTGCGCTTTATTCCTATCCCCGATTTACCCGATGCGTATTCGCTAACCAGTGTGCAATCGCTCCCACTAGGCTTATTAGCCCGTCCGATTGAGATTGCTTTGCCATTAGATAAGACGGCATTGGGTGAGTTACAAAACCGCATCGATAACAACCTACCGCTTTGCGGAGAGCCACCCTTCCCATCGTGTGATGATTTAATCCCGTCATTGGGTGGTGTAGGATGCGTGTTCCCCGAAAATTATGAAGATAATATCGTGCCAGAAGAACTCGCCGATATCCCCATTTGTGAAGCATCGGGTTTTTATGTGCCGACAGGTGATGAGACCACGCATCATAATGATGTTTCATCACAACAAAATCAGCAGGCTAATCGCAATACCAGTCAAGATAGTGATGATGATTGATAAGCTCGATATTTCCATCTTGATTGCTAATTGCCTCAAGATGCTCAAAGCTAATCACTATAAACCTTGTGATAAGCCCGCGCCAAAAAATCAGGTAAAATTAGCCCCTTTAGCGGGCTTCAACAATCGAATAGCCATCGGCTCAAAGCCGATGGCGAAGCTGCTTCTTGATCGAATTGCTAAATTTTTGTAAACTTTTCGAGCCTCTGCTTGCCCATCAACGGTAAATCGTTATATAGTGT
>PGTJ01000077.1 GCA_002794515.1 Phototrophicales bacterium | reverse complement strand
GTTGGTGGCGGCGCAGATGATGACATTCGTGCCTGTCTCGAAGCCGTCCATCTCGACCAAAATTTGGTTCAAGGTTTGTTCGCGTTCGTCATGACCACCGCCCAAACCCGCACCCCGATGTCGACCGACTGCATCAATTTCATCGATGAAGATGATAGCAGGGGCTTCGGCTTTGGCGCGGTCGAATAAATCACGCACCCGTGATGCACCAACACCCACGAACATCTCGACAAATTCCGAGCCAGATATGCTAAAAAATGGCACGCCTGCCTCGCCTGCTACCGCCCGCGCCATGAGCGTTTTACCCGTCCCAGGCGGTCCGACCATCAGCACACCTTTTGGCACACGCGCACCGAGTCGGATGAATTTTTCGGGTTCTTTGAGGAATTCGACAACCTCTTTGAGTTCCTCTTTGGCTTCATCACATCCAGCAACATCATTGAATGTGACTTGTGGGCGTTCCATATCGCGTGCTACACGCGCCCGACTGCGCCCAAAGCTCATCGCTTGGTCTTGTTGCCCGCGCATCGAACGGCGCATCCATAAGATGACCCAGATAATCAAGACGATAGGACCGACCGTGATGAGCAATTGGAATAAAATTGCCCCTGTTTCATCGGCTGGTACATAACTGATATTGGACACGAGCAATTTTTCTGGAGCGACACGATATGTCTCTGCCAACAATTGCCCAATATCTGTGCCACGCGGGATGCTCATCTGACGTGTTGCACCCGTCCGTAAGGTGATGGTCACATTGCCGTTGCCGTCTTGTAAAATAGACGATACATTCTCGGCATTGACCTCGCGCACCAACGCCGCCATCGGATAATTATCTTGCCCCAATCGGTTGCCCTGACTGAGGAAGAAGAGCAATGCCAGCATGGTCGCCACACCGACGATCATCCAAACCCGTTGTGCATTTTTATTGGGCAATGGCGGTGGAGAGTCGTTATCGTGCGGGTTATCGCCACGCGGTTTTTGAGGTGGTAATTCAGGTGGTTTATTATTCAAAACAGCTTACTCCAAACTCAACAATTCGTTTGTGATTTATGATAAAGGGCAATAAGATGTCGGTCAAGATGACCAACAGACGAAATCTTGTTATAAGGGCGCATCTTAATTGCGCCCTCATCATGGCAGACAAATAATCGTGTTTATGATTTCGGCGTATTTGCCATCACCGCCGCCGCGAGTTTCGATTTGAGTGCCTCAATATCCTCAAACGGACCATCGGCGTGGGTAATCGTACCACTATTCAACCGCAGATGATTAGCTTCCATCGCCTCGCGGGCTTTCTCGCGGTCTTTGAGTGGATAGAAGTATTCCCGCGATTGTTCAATTCGTTTTTGGATGCGATCGCGAATTTCGTTCACATTGCCCGTTTGTGTGATGATGATAAAATCTTCTGGACCGACATGCCCAATATAGTCATCGGGGCTACCGTGTTCGCGTACGGCATTGCGAATCATCAAGGTGACAGCACGCAACACATCATCTGCCGCCACAAAGCCATACATCTCCCGAAACCGTCCCAGACTATTGATGCTCATCTGCAAAATTGTCCATTTATCGGTGCTTTCGAGCAGGGCGGTCAGGCGTTCATCCACCATCGGACCTTCGGGTAAATCGGTCACGGGGTTGACCAATGCTTGTCGATTCACACGACTGATGGCGTTACGAACCCGCAGGCGTAATTCTTGAATATCGAATGGTTTGGTGATGTAATCGACCACACCCAATTCGAGCCCCTGCAATTTATCCACACGGTCGCGCTTTTCCGTCAGGAAGATGATGGGGGTGTCTTGAGTTTGACGTTGCCCGCGCAATTGCCGACACACCTCATACCCATCAATATCGGGCAGGCGAATATCTAACACAATCAAATCGGTATGATTTTCTTTGGCAATGTCGAGGGCTTCTTTGCCCCAGGCGGCGGTGAGAACATCATAATTTTGAACGCGGAAATAAGCGCTCAACATTTCAGATAAGTCTAAATCGTCTTCTACAATCAAAATTTGCGGTTTATCCACGTTTCGTTCCCCCTATTGGGTTCTTATTGATTTTGAATATACACATTTCGCCCCCACTGGCACGACATTCGATTTCTTGCACATGAAATTCATGTCCGTTGGTCGACCAATTCAAGCCCTCTTGCAAGATGCCCACCAGCGCATGACATACGGGACGCTCTGCCGTACGTCCCCACGCCATCGGGCTATTTTTGACCTCGAATAAATAGGCTTCGTGGGTCGTTTTGATCGCGCAAGTTTGGTCTGTAAAATTGGTAAAGACGGCGGCAAGTGTTTGGATGCCAATGGCGACACGACTATCGAGTGGCAAGGCGATATACGCGGGGTCTTTCATGCCGGCGAATGCCCCAAACCGATTCAGCCCGAGTGAGAACATCTCGCGCCCAACGCGCAACGCCATGCTTCTGCCACCACGCGCACCGAACAGCGCTTCGAGTTGTTGGCTGATTGCCGACAGATGGGCAAAATCAAACTCGCGGTCTAAGGTATCGGGGGGTGGGGTATGGATCAATTCGCCCAATCCCGATAGGCTTAACACGGTTTGTTGACTGGCTTCGCCCATGACTGCTTCCATCGCCAACACAAAAAGCCGTGCAAAACGGTTTGGGTAAAAAAGCCCACTAGAGTCTAACACGGTCACGCTCGCCTTCCGATGGAATATCTGTTGACCATCAGAGTCGTGCGGGAAATACGCTTGGTTGCCCATATATCCCGCATGATGGCTCTATCTGGCACACTTACACAAGTTTTGATAATGCCTCTACTGTCCGATTGATGTCGAGGAAGATCAGCCCAAGTTTGGCATCTTTCCGCGCCAAGACGGTCAAAACTGCTTCTTCCCCAACTGCTGTGAGGATGACATAGCCGTTTTCGCCTTTGACCATGACTTGTTCCAGCTCTCCACGCCCCAATTCAGATGAAATCCGCTCACCGAGCGAGAGCATCGCCGCAGACATGGCGCTGACGCGGTCTTCTTCAATATGGGCTGGTAACGATGAAGCCATACTCAACCCATCTACGCTCACAATCGCGGCGGCTTCAACATCGCCAGAGCTTGCTTGTAAATCGCGTAGACGTTCACCCAGTTGTTCGGTACGTGACTTAGACAACGGTCATCTCCTATTCCGCAATCATATCATCATAAAAAAACACACTATACCTATAGTATAGGCGATATATACATAATAATACCATGATTGTCTGTACTATATCGCAAATTAGGGGCGATATGCAAATCTTTTTTATCACTTTGGGGGTTTTTATTTTCAAGTGATTGTCAAATGGGCTAAACAAATGTTAGAATGGGCATGGAAGAGAGTGTAGGTTTATGTCAAACAAAGATACAGACATTCGCCCTGCGACATTAGTCGATTTGCCATTGCTCTATCGGAGCATGGATAAAGCGATTTTGCTCGATAGCATCGCCGATTGTGTGCGCGACAGACACGACCTGATGGGCGTGTTGTTATCGAGTAATGTATTGCGTCCATTTGGTGGCACACATACCCTGATTGCCCGTTCTGACCGCCAACAGGTGGTGGGGCAATTTCGGATGAAATCGGATAATAGTAGCGCCCATGTGGTCTTTCTTGCCACCACACAAGATGGTGATGTCGATGAGAGCCTGTGGTTATCTCTGCTCGATTCGATGGTGCAAGATGCCGGGCGTTATGAGGCGCATATGCTGGTCGCCGAAGTGTATGAAGGATCTGCCCTATTCGAGACGCTCCGCACCAGTGGATTTTCTGTATATACCCGTCAACAAATTTGGCGACGACCACCCCTACCGCTCACCCATACACCGAGTGAAATTGCTCTGCACGAAGCGACCGATGCCGATATGCTCTCTGTACATGCTTTGTTGGGGCGCACACTCCCCAGTCTCATGCAATCCATCCCATGTACACCCGATGATGCACAACGGTGGATTTATAAAAAAGATAATCGTGTCGAAGCCTATTTCACCGTTTCTGGAGGCAAATATGGTGTTTACATTGTCCCGTTCATCAACCCGCAAGTCGTGACCAGCGAAGAAGTTATCGCGCTCATCGAGACGCTCTTGTCTCGCCTGCCAAAATCGGAACGTCAAACCGCTTTCATCCGCGTCAGACGCTATCAAGAATGGATGGATTATGCCCTCGCACGCATGGGTTTTATGCCCACCGATATCACCCAAGCAGTGATGGTGCGTCATATCGCCGTCCGCAACAAACAGCATCGCCTCGCTTTTGGGATGCAACATGCGCTCAAAACGATTTTAGAACCGATTAAAACCAATCAACCTCTTTATCAGACAGAGGATTGTTTTATCAACATAATACGATAAGGATTGTATGGAGAGACGAATAACAGATGATATAGATAAGCTCAAGCGCGTTTTGCCCGATTACATCAATCAAAAATTGGATACAATCGGCGATACAGACCGCCTGCTTGAGATTGTTTTAGATTTGGGGCGCTTTCCGACCGCTCGTTATGTCGATGGCGAGGTCGTCTTGGTCGAGCGCGAAGTCACCCGCGAAGATTTGGATGATATTGTCGCTAATATCGGTGATTTTGATGCCGATAACCGCGCAGGCATGGAGCGCACACTCCATCGCATCTCTGCCATTCGCAATCGCCGTGGGGCGGTTGTTGGCTTGACCTGTCGTGTCGGGCGTGCTGTATATGGCACAATCGATATTATCGAAGACCTCATTTTATCGGGTCAGAGTATTTTATTGTTGGGACCACCCGGCGTTGGCAAGACCACCATGTTGCGCGAGACGGCGCGAGTGTTGGCAACAACCAAGCGCGTGGTCATCGTTGATACATCCAACGAAATCGGTGGTGATGGCGATGTGCCACATCCTGCCGTTGGCAAATCGCGGCGGATGCAAGTCAATGCCCCAGAACGTCAACACGAGGTGATGATTGAGGCGGTCGAAAATCATAACCCAGAGGTCATCGTCATCGATGAAATCGGGCGCGAACTCGAAGCCGCCGCCGCCCGTACCATCGCCGAGCGCGGGGTGCAGTTGGTCGGCACAGCACACGGGAACGCACTCGAAAATCTCATGCTCAATCCGACATTATCCGACCTCATCGGTGGCATCGAGTCGGTGACATTATCCGATGACGAAGCACGGCGCAGAGGCACACAAAAAACCGTGTTAGAGCGACGTGCGCCACCGACATTTGATGTGCTGGTCGAAATCCAAACCCGTGACCGCATGATTGTGCATACCAGCGTGTCCGATTCGGTCGATGGCATTTTGCGCGGGCGTGTATTGCCTGTAGAATTGCGGACTCGGGATGAAAATGGCGATATTCACATCGAGATGATCATCCCCGAATCATTGCGACCCATCACCAATGAGCGCAATGGCGATGATGTTCGGGTGAATAAATCGCCCAAACGGGAGCGTAACAACAGCAACGGCAATAGCAACAATACACCCGCCAATAATGGTTATAATAATCGCCAACCAACAGCTCGCCCCACACCGATGTTGGTGGATGAACCTGTTCCACCACACCTCACGGAGAGCAAACCCCTTCAGACGCTCAAGGTGTATGTGTTCGGCATCGCCCGTGACCGCTTGCAACAAGCCGCCAAACGCTTGCATGTGCCGTTGGTGGTCACAGATGAGTTGCATAATGCCGATGCGATTGTCACCATGAAAAATTATTATCGGCGTAGACCGAAATTGATCGTGGATGCCGAGCGCAAAGGCATGTCCATTTATGTCCTGCGGGCGAATACCGTCAGCCAGATGGAAAATTTTCTGATTGATGTGTTCAAACTCGATGTGGATATGTTAGACCCTTTCGCTGATGCCCTGCGCGAGGCGGAACTTGGCATTTTGCAAGTGCGTGCAGGGCAGGCGTTTGTCGATTTGTTGCCACAAGATGCCTCGATTCGGCGCTTGCAACATCAGATGGTGCGGAAGGCTCAATTGGTCTCGAAAAGTGTCGGTGATGAACCGTTGCGTTATATCCGCATTTTTCGTCAAGAACCCGAATGAGCCGTCAAATTTCGACAGGACGGCATACTACAATACATGCCGTCCTATTTGATGGATATAACAAACGTTGAAAAGCATCATTCACAACGGTTTATTGGAACGATATTTGGCTTTGAGCCGTTATCAAAATGCCAAACAGGGGGACGCATGTTCATCACATTTGAAGGCATGGATGGGAGTGGCAAAACCACGCAAATTGCCGAATTGACCGCTTATTTGCGTCAGCATCATCATCGCGTACTCACCACACGCGAACCGGGTGGCACGGCAATCGGCGACCAAATCCGTGCGGTGTTATTAGATAACAAAGAGAGCGCCGAAATGCACCCACATGCCGAATTGTTGCTCTTTTGTGCATCACGGGCGCAATTGGTCGGGCAGGTGATACTGCCTCATCTCCAAGCGGGTGGGGTGGTCATTTGCGACCGCTTCATCGACTCCACCTACGCCTATCAGGGATATGGACACGGCTTGAATTTAGATACCCTGCGCCATATCATCACCTTCGCTACGGGCGGATTATTGCCCGATGTCACCATCTTTTTAGATATATCCCCGCGTAAGGCATTAGAACGACGTGCCAAAGCCACCTTGTTCGGTGATGAATATAACCGTCTGGATGATATGGCGTTGCCATTTCACGAAAAAGTGTATGCGGGTTATCAAAACCTGATCTTGGCACAACCCGACCGCTTCATCGTGGTCGATGCCGATGCCACACCTGATGTGGTACAAACGCGAATTCGCGCCGCACTCGCGCCGTATCTCCAATTGCCCATGCCACCATCCGAACCACCGCGTGCGCCAAAATCGTCATCCAAACAAAAAACTGCGCCTATCAAGAAAAAAGCACCCCGTAAGGATAATCTATCGTGATTCAAATCACCTTCAATATTCATATCGACGAGTCGCAAGTCCCCGATAGCCCGTTATTTGATGAATTTGAATTGGCACAGATGCTCGATTACACCAAAGCGCAAATCGTCCAATTTTTACAAACCCGTTTGGGTGGGTTGCGCTGTCCCACCCATGATGAAGCGGCACGGGTGCGTGTCGATGGTGTGTATCATGCCGATAGCGAACAACTCGATTTTCAGTATCATCTGGATACTTGTTGTCAGATATTTCTGATGCAAGCCATCGCCATGCTCAATCGTGGTTCTGAGATGTGATCATGTTTGATGATTGCAATCAACCCCTATCTGATGAAGCCCTGAACGGCATTGTCACCTTCAATGCGGGCGAATATTATGCCCAACACGATATTTTCGAGGCGCTATGGGCGAATACCGATGCGCCTATTCGCATATTGTATAAAGCCATTTTGCAAGTCGGGGTGGGGTATTATCAAATTCAGCAAGGCAATTTGCGCGGGGCGATCAAGATGCTCCGCCGTGCCGATAAATGGTTGGCGCAATTGCCCGATGTGTGTCGTGGGGTGGATGTTCGGCAATTGCGTCACGATGCCAAGCAGGTGCATGATGCCCTCATGCAAAATGGGCTAGACCATTTTGATATGCGCCTGCTCACACGGGTGAAATTGGTGGCAGAATGAATTATGGACGTATTAGCGATAGAATTGCCCCCAAACGGCGCGCATCGCTGGTCAACAATTTGGCGATGGTGCGTCCACATGCCACCAGATAATCGTAGCGTTCTTCTATGGGATACGCCTCCGATGCCACTTTGATGAGCGCCACCAATAAGTCGTCAGACGGCACTTCTGAGGCATTCAGCACCACACGGAAAAAATCTTTGTTCTGGGTGAAATAATACACTTCTTCTGCGGTACATTGACGCACAACCGATAAACTCATCGGTGGGCGCGCGGGCAGGCTGTGAATAAAATTGCGCCATAATCCGTAACCAATATTCAGCACACTAATTTCAACGGGTATCATCCGATTTTCGCGCTGGTCTCGCAAAATATTAGGGTCTACCGATTCTGCCATGACCAATTCACTCACGAGTAAATCATCTTTAATTTCAACGGCATACACCACGCCGATGGCATATTGCGAATCGTCATTGGCAATCGGCACTTTGACAAACGAGCCAAAATCGTGCCGATAACTGAGTTTGGTGCTATGCGTGCCACAGGTATACCCGCGTGTGCTGGCGCGTAACACCCGCCCAATAATCTCTTCTGGTGCTTCGGTCATGTTTTTATTTCCAATAATTAATCTTCATCAATATCCAAGTTTAATGCAGATTGGTCTTGAGTTTTAGGTGCTGTATTGATTGCTTTTTTAGCAACTTCAAAACTCAACATTAATTCCATGCGACGATTTTCCTCAACTATTTCAGAAATTGTAACAATCTGTACGCGCTGATAATTGCGAGTTGCATTTACACCTTTGATTTGATATTCATAAATACCTGTTGCAACCGCCTCTGTTTTCATTGGGGCTGTTGGATGCTTGAAGGTAATCAATACAGCTAGTTCTGCATCTTCACGGATGCGGTCGCTATTGAGTTTAGCAATATCACCTCGACTAACATTACCTGATTTAACTTGAAAGACGATTTTGGCAGTTGCATTCTCGCCCGTTGCAAAATAGGCTATACCATCAATACCCTTATCTGCCCCTTTAGTATCGTTAATGATAGCGCGATTGTTTGTATAAGTAAGAACTGCCCATTTTTCAAATTCTTTACGCAGGCGGTCATCTTTCTTATTGATAAGAGCCTTCACAGATTCCATATCTCGCGGAATACCATGTAGATTAATATTTGAAATGATGCCATTACCTATTTCATTTTCTAAGCGACTCAAAATAAGCGAAATACTTTGATAAGTGATATCTATGCCTATCCAATTTCGTTTTAGTTTTTCGGCAACTGCAACGGTTGTCCCACACCCACAATACGCATCTAAAACCACATCGCCTTCATCTGAACTTGCCGCAATAATTTTCTCTAATAAGGCTTCGGGTTTTTGGGTTGGATACCCTAATCTTTCGGCAGTATCTGACCCAACGGCTGGTATTTCTAAAACATCACGGGCATATACCATCGAATATTGTAAGCCTGTTTCCTCATCAACCTGAAAATTGCTTTTCTTAAAGCCATACTTATACATCATATATGACTTCTCTTTTTGAGGATTAAATTTCCATTTTTTGCTCTTTGTGTAGAAGAAAATAATATCATGTTTTCTGGCGAAGCGTTTAGGTGATGCACCACCAGATTTATAACTCCACACCAATTCATTTTGAAATTCCCCACCTTGAGGCAAAAAGATAGCATCCAAGACCAGTTTAAGATAATGACTGGCGGTAGGGTCACAATGGAGATAAAAACTGCCTGTCGGTTTGAGGATGCGATGTATTTCTGTAATTCGTAGTGTCATACTGACCAAATACGCGAGAGAACTACTTTTACCTAAGACATGCTTTAATCCACTAATTAATGCGATAACTTGTGTTGTGAATTTTGCATCTTTAGGTCTGGTGATTTCGTTGAAGCCTTCTTCTGCGCGGGTATCCCAAATCCATGTATCTACAAATGCCTGCGCTTGGGCTTTATCTTTGTGACCTGTAGTTGGTATGTCATATATTTGATTGTAATTTTTCTTGC
>PGTJ01000743.1 GCA_002794515.1 Phototrophicales bacterium | reverse complement strand
TTAAATTATGCCCAATGATGAGATGATTCGCCACATATCTGGTCTTTGGTGGTGGGGATCATCGTATTTCAATTGTTTATATATTGTCTGAATTTGGGAAGCATGGTAAGTTATTATATATAAAAACATATCACCAAAGGTATATGTATATGAGCCAACCATCATCTTCATCATCCGAAGGGCGCTGGCGCGATTGGACGATTATCGGCTTACGCGCCTTGTTCATCATCGGCACGAGCCTGTTGATTATCATCGAGCGCACACAACTCGCGCCTAATGTGCCATTTCCATCTGAAGCCTTCAGCGATGTATATACAGCGATTGCTATCGGTATGGGTTTGGTCGTGTTATTTGTTGTGATGTCATTCATCAACGCCGTGCGCCCATTCATCACCTATATGCTCATCCCTGCCGATTTCGTCTTGGCGGGATTATTTGTGCTAATATCC
>PGTJ01000590.1 GCA_002794515.1 Phototrophicales bacterium | reverse complement strand
TCCAAAAAATTTCGTCCAGTTGCCGTTTCGCGTCATCCACATCGGTTTGGAAGGTGCTGAATAAGGCGCGGATGCGCCCCATCGCCGCATTCACATCGCTCTCGAAGCGCGTCACCACATTGTTGAATTGGCGCAAGGCTTCGGTCAATTTATCGGCATCATTATCGACTTGTTCTGCTTGGCGCAAGGCATTTTCGACCTCAGAATAACCGCGTCTGAGCGATACCACTTCGTTATCCAACGTGCGTTTCACCCGTTGTTGAATGTCATCCCAATGTTTGTTGAACACCTCTGCCTTGTGTTCCAGATATGCCCGAAACACGTATCGCCGTTTCCGTGCTGTTTCGATATTGGGCATCATTTGGGCGACAGCAGTGCTGAGCCGACCAATTTCATCGCCAATGGTATTCAGACGGGCGCTATTCGCCAGCGTCTTATATTTGTCTTGGGCGGTGGTCAGTTGTTGACGGGCTGTTGCTAATGGGTCTCCCATGCGGTTTTTGCTCCTTATGCCATTGATATAAGATTATTTATCCTTTATTGTGGCTTGTTCGAGCTGATAGCGCAAGTAGGCTTCCATAAATTCGTTCAACCTACCATCGAGGACAGCTTGGGTGTTGCCCATTTCATAATCGGTACGATGGTCTTTGACCAGTTGATAGGGGTGCAATACGTATGAACGGATTTGATTGCCCCATTCGGCATTGACATTTTCGCCTTTGAGATTCGCCAGTTGCGATTCTTGTTTTTGGCGTTCCATCTCGAATAAACGCGCTTTGAGGATTTGCATGGCACGTTCTCGGTTTTGCACCTGACTGCGCTGATTTTGACAGGTGACGACAATGCCCGTGGGGATGTGGGTAATCCGCACGGCGGTGTCATTTTTCTGCACATTCTGACCACCCGCTCCGCTAGAGCGGTAGGTGTCGATGCGTAAATCTTTTTCGTTGATTTCGATGTTGATCT
>PGTJ01000395.1 GCA_002794515.1 Phototrophicales bacterium | reverse complement strand
TTTTCGGGCGGTCAATCCTAAAATCGGCACGATGAGCGATTTAACCCGTCTGGCGCGGGAATTGCGACATCATGGCATTAGCTTGGTGATGGATTTTGTATTCAATCACACCTCCGATGAACATGAATGGGCAAAACGCGCCTTAGCAGGCGAAAAACGCTATCAACAATATTATTATTTCTTTCCAGATAGAACCCTGCCCGATATTTACGAAAAAAACCTGCGCGAAATTTTCCCTGAACAAGCACCGGGCAATTTCACGTATATTGAATCGCTTGGGCAATGGGTATGGACGACCTTCAACACCTTTCAGTGGGATTTGAACTACACCAATCCAGAGGTGTTCAATGCCATGTTGGGCGAGATGCTGTTTTTAGCCAATATCGGCACAGAAGTGTTGCGTCTTGATGCGGTGGCATTCATCTGGAAGCAGATGGGGACAAATTGCGAAAATTTGCCACCTGTGCATCATATCATCCGCGCCTTCAATGCGCTGGTGCGGATTGCCGCCCCTGCGATGGTGTTCAAATCGGAGGCGATTGTACATCCTGATGATGTCGCCAGTTATATTGCGCCAGAAGAATGTCAATTGTCTTATAACCCGACCTTCATGGCGCTCATCTGGGAGGCGCTCGCCACCCGTGAGATCAAATTATTGCGCCATTCTATGAGCAAGCGGTTCGATATTCCCCCAGGCACAGCCTGGGTGAATTATGTGCGTGTGCATGATGACATCGGTTGGTCTTTTGCCGATGAAGATGCACGCGAAGTGGGCATAAACGGCTTTGACCATCGCTTATTCCTCAACCAATTTTATACAGGCAAATTTCCGGGATCATTCGCCACCGGATTGCCATTCAATTATAACCCTGTTAATCAGGATATGCGGATTTGTGGCACATGTGCCTCGCTGGCGGGATTAGAGCAGGCGCTGGCATTGGGCAATCCATTGTATACCGAAGATGCCCTACGGCGCATCATCCTCATCCATAGTCTGATCATCAGCGCGGGCGGTATCCCCTTGATTTATCTGGGTGATGAAATTGCCACCCTGAATGATTATCGCTATGTCGATGATGTCCATAAACGCGATGATAGCCGATGGGTGCATCGTCCTGTATTCGATTGGAAACGCGCCAAGCATCGCCAAGATGAGCTACACCCTGTGGGGCGGGTCTTCAATGCCCTCAAGGGATTAATCGCCATTCGCAAACAATATGCCGAATTCGATGATCCACATACTCAATTTGTGGATGTCCACAATAAACATGTGTTGGCATATGTTCGTAATCGGGCGGTGTTCGTCCTCGCCAATTTTTCTGAGCATCGCCAAACGGTCGCCAAATCGGTGATGAATGCCTATTGGAGCGCATCGGAAAGACAGATTGACTTGGTGAGTGATAACCTGCTCGAAGCAGGTGATGTCGTCCATTTAGAACCCTATCAATTTGTATGGCTAATAAACCTGTGAAAATTGTTACAATTTTCCATTCGTTGCTTGACACGGCTCTGCAAACTAGACTATGCTCTTTTTAAGATGACATGTCGGGATATGGCATATCGCCATACACAAGATGAGATGATGAAAGGACTATTGTGATGTTAATTCCAAGTGATGTCTGTATTCCAACGCGGATTTTGATCGAAGTTCGCGCCGATGACCCCGAAGCGCGTGATGTGATTGTCGAACTCGACAATGGCATCATATACACTGCGGTGTTCATCACCTTGAATTACCTCAAGCGACAAATGGAACTGACCTATCAACTGACGCAACAAATCGAAGATACCATCCCTGTGCGTTTTGCCGCCTTAGATACCCCACATATCGTTGTCGAAATGCTCGACCGCGATACCATCGAAGACACGATCGATAATTTATTGGCGATGGATATTTTTGAAAGTTATTTCACGCAAGTGACCGATAGCCCCGAAGAAGAAGCACAAGGCAAAAGCAATGGGCAACGCGCCACACAAGAAGTTGCGGCGGTCGTCTTGACAGAGGTGCTTGTGGTAGAAGAATGATCTTCTTACCCCGTTAGAATCGCACAATTTTCTGCGCCACCCGTAATTGTTTGGAGAATATCGGCAAGAATTCCAACAAGTTCTTATATTTCTCGTTGGTATCTTTCTCTTGCAAAAAGCGCCGTAAAACGCTCACCGTGCCGGGCAAAATCTCCATCTTACGGGCTTTTTTCTCCATGATCATATAGGCTTTATATTCACGTTCATCGACATGATCTTCTAAATACATCGCCACCACCGCCGAGAGGAACAAGGCGGTGAATTGTTCTTCCCATGTGGGATGTTGTGCCTTGAAATGATCGGGGACAGGCAAATCGGT
>PGTJ01000076.1 GCA_002794515.1 Phototrophicales bacterium | reverse complement strand
ATAACCAAATAATCCACAAATATGACGAAAGATTTATCACTCCCTTCATCATACTCCAGATTAGCGGTTGTCGATTGTCAAAAATTGACAAGATTAGGTTTGAGAATATTAATGCTTTTATGTTATAAATATCAACCGAAGATGAAGCGGAATGCCACAAACACCAAAAATATGCCATATAATTGCTTCACCGTTTTTGAGGGCAATCCAAGTGCGATGCGTGCGCCAAAAAATGCGCCGATGACCAAACCCACCGCCACCAAAACGGCTACAGGAATATCGAGTAAGCCTTCTGCTCCATAGCGCAACACCCCTGGCAAGCCGACGGGCAATAATAATGCCGCCAATGATGTGCCGACTGCCAATTTTTGGTCATAATTAAAAAAGCCCACCAGCGCAGGCACAATCACTGCGCCACCACCAATGCCGAACATCCCCGATGCCACACCTG
Source organism: Phototrophicales bacterium (assembly GCA_002794515.1). Taxonomy (GTDB): domain Bacteria; phylum Chloroflexota; class Anaerolineae; order Aggregatilineales; family Phototrophicaceae. Next base: position 9,190 of record PGTJ01000076.1, on the reverse strand, counting down.
CCACCAAGCCGATGACAAGTGGCACAAGGGGCGATACGGTTGGTGTGATATCGGTCGTGCTGACTTTGGTTTGGGGTGGGGGAGTGCCATTCTTTTTCGCTTGCCAGGCAAAATAAAGCTGACGGGGTTCGATAAACCGCCAACTCATATATAGCAAAAATATCCCATAAATGGTTTGCAAGGCTTTTTTATCTAATTGAATGGCTAAATCTGCCCCAACCCATGTTGTTATCAATAACCCCAGGGCAATCAACGCCGCCCCACGAATATCGATTAACTTTTGTCGATAATATTGCAACACGGCGAATATCGCCACAGGCATGAGCAAGGCGGCGAGTGAGGTGCTGGTGGCTTGGGTGATGGTGAATCCCAAAAACAAGATGAGCGCAGGTACGATGACCACACCACCACCAATGCCAAACATGCCAGAGAGTATTCCCGCAACAATCCCGACAATGAGCAGTCCAAACCATGCTGTGGGCATAAATTTCTCCTTAAATGGATAAGGAAGGTGCGCCGATAAAATTAATTCATGCGGATGACATCTCGTGCCGCCGCCAAGAGCATGGGTAAGGTGGGTTTTTGAGTGCCATCGAAGTCAATGAATTTATGACGCAAAACAAAGTTTTGGTCAATGACCATATAGACCTTTGACGAATCCGCTTGATATAACTGATGAATTTGCTCATCTTTATCGGCTAATAACGGAAATTGGATAGGGATGGGTGAGCTAATCTTGAAGGTGTGAATATCTCGCGGGTCGTCTATCAGAACTGCCGCCATGTTAAAGCCCTCTTTTTTTACTTGTGGGGCATATCGTGCCAATGCGTGTAATGCCTGAACACAGGTTGCACACCATGTGCCATATACAAACGATAAAATTAGACCATTTTCGCCCATCAAATTGTGTAGATGGTGTATTTTTTCTTCATCATCTGGGGCAGTAAAAGCGGGTATAATCATCCCAATGGGCAGACCATATTCTTGGGTCATGAAAATTGCTCCTGTGTCTAAACATGTCTAAATGCAAAGGGCGAGAATATCATACCTCGCCCCTGTTATATCGTTCTTTATTTTAGACGGCGCATGACCGAGAGAACCTTACCTTGTACTTGACAATGACGGTAATCGACAAAAATCGGACCCATCGTGGGGTTGGCAGGTTGCAGGCGAATGCGCGAGCCTTCATCATAAAAATATTTCAGCGTGGTCTCGTTGCGTTCATCTAACCACACCGCCACCATATCACCATTTCTGGCGGTGGTCGTCTTTCGCAGGATGACCAAATCGCCTTCTTGTATCATGGCATCGATCATCGAATCGCCATGAACGGTGAGGGCATACACTTCGTTGGGGTCTACACCATTCAGCCATGTTTGTGGCACTTCTACGGCGTTATCGGGGTCAATGTCGACATCGATGCTCACTGGTTGCCCGGCGATGATTGTGCCAATATGTGGCACGCGCAAGAGCGTATCACTGCTCCGTACCATCACATTGCGCCCATTGGGGATCGGTTTTACCAAACGTAACCCGCGTGATTTTGATGCGACACGTTCCAAAAAGCCCGCCTCGACCAATTTATTCAGGTTATAATTGACCACCGATGTCGAATCAATTTTGGTCGCCGCCCCGATATCACGGATAGTTGGCGGAAAACCATGCTCCGTCATGTATTGATCCATAAAATACAAAATGTTGCGTTGCCGTTCCGATAATTTTTCAAACTCTTTCATGAGGTTTATCCTTTATCCACTCAATCACCCTATAGGTGACAAAATAACCATGTTCGGAATGATTGTTCTATATTGTAACCCAAACATAAGTTCAGTGTCAAATTTTGCCCTGCAAATAGGTCATGATTAATCGCAATGCCGCCTCTGCACTAGCATGTTTATTGCCTTCCCGATCCGATTGCCAGATATAACGCTCGACTTGGTAAATGCCGTCTTTATCGGCTAAACCGATATACGTCAGCCCGACAGGCTTTTCTGCTGTGCCACCGCCTGGTCCTGCGATGCCAGTGATGCTCACGGCGATGTCTGCACCAATCACCCGTAAAGCACCGATAGCCATTTCCAGAGCCGTTTGCTCGCTCACTGCGCCATATCGGATGAGCGTTGATTCCGATACACCCAGCACCTGCTGTTTGACCAAATTAGAATAGGCAATAATACCACCCATGACATAAGCAGAACTGCCCGCGATATTCGTCAATCGATGCCCCACCAACCCGCCCGTACACGATTCGGCGGTGCAAATAGTCAATTTTTGGTCTGATAACATCCTCCCTACTACACTTTCGAGCAAATCTGGCATGAGTAGCATCCTTTCTTGAAGATAAATTCGGCAATTTTTATGAATTTACCACCTTTTGGGGCGCAATCAAACACGATTTGCGTTATAATGTTGGATAACGAACCCAGCAATTGGGATATTGAGGGATAAACAATGCCAATAATAGCGATAGATTGGCGTTTGATATTGCTGTTTTTCATCATCGGTTTACTCCTTGTGAGTTGTACAGGGCATTTGTTACCCTCAGATGCCACCGCTATTCTCATGCCACCGATTACATTGACCGTTCATCTCTCACAAGCCGTTACGGCTACACCAATCGGACTTCCAACGGCATTCCCGTTGCCCAGCGCCACACCACCGTGGGTGTTGACCAAAGAAGATAATATCATTCTGAACACCCCCAGCCCCATTTGTTATGAAGATGACATCACAGGGATGGTGTGTTTGGGATTGGTACAAAATCCGCATCCTGCGGCATTCAAAGATATTCAGGTGCTGGTGGAGTTATTCAATCATCATGGGGCATTGCTTACATCACAAACCACTGCTTTGCTCCAGCATAATTTGCCACCGCGTGGCTCTGCTCCATATCATATTCAATTTCCGCAATCGGCAGATGAGTATGGCGCGGTGCGTGTATCGGTCATCAAATTCACGCCATTGCCACAAGCCATCACACCCCCCGATTATGTCATGGCAGATATACAAAATCGACAAGCCGATAATCATTATCAAGTGACTGGCAAATTAATCCGTGGTCAAGCACCAAGTGGTGGGGTGCGGATGATTATCACCCTATATGATGCCTATGACCATGTGGCGGGTTATCGCGTATTAGAAATTCCACAACTATCGGATGCCGATGATACATCATTCAGCCTCGACCTCACCCCAAAAATTCGTGGGACGACCCTACGCTATACCATCTATCTGGAACACATGCCATAATTTTATGCTACAATTGCCATTATGGTGATATGGCGCGTGTGTTTCATTTGTATAGTCATTTTTGTATCCACCTCATTTACATCGGCACAGATGAATGAGGCGGAATTGGTGTTATTTAATCAGATTGTCACTGGGCGGATTGATAATTTAGCCCCGCAACGAGTTTACTTTTTCGAGGCGTTGCGGTGTGATTATATCTCTATCAAGGTGACGACCACCCTGGGCGATTTAGACCCTGTAGTCACCGTCACCAACCCTGATGGTAGTCTGTTGGCATATCAAGACGACTCCAACGGCACAGAAGATATTCACCTGCGGGCGATTGCCATCCCCACAACTGGGCGCTATACCCTGACCATTAGTCGTTTTGGTTATGCCAGAGGGACAACCGCAGGTAGTTATGAATTGCTCATTGAGCGCGTTGGCAATGGCTCGGCATTTGGTTGTGCATTGCGTTATGGCGATACGGTCTTTCAGGTCATCGATAGTACCCAACCAGAGGTGTTTTATAGCTTTCGGGCGCGGATGGGCGATGTGATTAACATCACCATGCGTCGCCGTTCGGGCAATTTAGACCCCTATTTGCGCCTGATAGATAGTTATAATCAGATTTTGACCGAAAATGATGATGTCCCTGGCACCGATAACACGCTATCGATGATCGAAGGATTTTTTATTCCTGCAGATGGCACATATTACATCCAAGCGACACGCTATGGCTTTATGGCAGGGCAAACAACGGGCAATTTTTCGCTAGAAATTGTCGAGGCAGAAAATAGTGGCATGGGCAATTCGGCATTAGGGGCGATACCCATTGATTTTAACACCATCATTGAGGGCGAAATCACTAACGACCAATTCACCCGCTACTATCGGTTTTATGCCCGCGAGAATGATATTATCACCATCAATATGTCGCGTTTGTCGGGCAATCTCGATACATTTGTCGTCCTCGCCAGCGCCACCTTGCAAGAAATCATCACCAATGATGATATCAGCAACGAGACCCAAAACTCGCGCATTGCCGATTTTCGCATCCCCGTCACAGGCACATATTATATCCTCGCCACGCGCTTCGAGCGGAATATGGGCAAAACAACCGGCAAATTCCGCTTACAACTCCAATCACAAGGGAATGCCTTTGAAGATGTGGCATCGGATGTGCGCCGTATCTTGTATGGGGTATCGCTCACGGGCAATATCGATGATATCACCCCAGAGGTGTGGTATACCTTTTATGGCGAAGTCGGGGATGTCATCAGCATCACTATGGATCGGGTAGAGGGCAATTTAGACCCGTTCATCGAATTATATGCCCAAGACCGCGTGAGCCGATTGGTCAGCGATGACGATAGTGGTGGCGGGGTGAACAACGCCCGCGTTGACCGCTTCACATTGGGCTATACGGGTATTTATTATATTCGCGCCACACGCTATAGCGGTGCAGATAACCCCAATACATCAGGCAGTTTTGTGCTGGTCTTGGCGCAACGGTTTGATAATTGATTGTTGAGGTGTAATATGTCTGTCGATAAAAAGAATTTTTCAGATTATCAATCTGAGGGTCATAACTGGATAACATTATCCACATGGTGATTTTTACCAAAAAATCGCCGTAAAGCCCCTCACTTTAGCTATGGGGATATACGGTTTAAATCGATATTTGACATCATCCTGATGCTTGTTGCATAATATATTTGTCTTGAACACACTTAATCGTTCAGAATCAGAAAAATGTGTCACTATGGCAATCCGAACCTTCCAGTATCGGTTGTATCCAACCAAAACTCAAGAACAGGCACTGCAAGTGCTGTTGGATGTGTCGCGCAATGTGTACAACATGGCACTGGAAGAGCGCAAATTGGCATGGGAACACGAAAAAAAGCGCATCGATAAACGCGAGGGGTATCTGCTGGCAAAGCAGTACAAAAAGACCTTCATCCAAGCCAAAATCGTGCATAGCCATGTGTTGCAGGTTGCTATTGAAGATTTAGACCGTGCATTCAAGGCATTTTTTCGTCGTGTGAAAAATGGCGAAACCCCTGGCTATCCGCGTTTCAAAAGTTATAGACGGTGGGATAGCATTGGCTTTAAGCAATATGGCAATGGTTTTAGCATCGATGGTCGCCGACTGAAAGTATCAGGTGTTGGGCGGATGCGGATGCGCTGGCACAGAAAGTATTTGGGCGACATCAAAACGTGTCGCATCATCCGCAAAGCAGAGAAATGGGTTGTGAACTTGGTGTGCGAAACAGCCGACCCCCTGCCACTCCCGCCAACGGGACGTGTTGTTGGCATCGATATGGGCATCAACGCCCTCATCACCACCAGTGAAGGCGAACAAGTGCATAACCCGCGTTGGTATGGTGAAGCACAAGCCGAACTCAGACGAAAACAGCGCACGTTCCAACGCGCACAGATGGGTAGCCACCAACGCAAAAAGAAATTATTGGATGTCCAACGGGGACATCATCATGTCAAAAACCAACGAAAAGATTTCTTTGATAAATTGGTGTATAAGCTGATTCATACCTATGATGTGATTGTAATCGAAAACCTGAAAATTGCCAACATGGTGAAAAATCGCCATCTGTGCAAGAGCATTTTGGATGCAGGATGGGGATATTTCAAGAGAAGGCTACTCGACAAAGCGGCAGATGCTGGTCGGGAGGTTATCCTTGTAGACCCCGCCTACACATCGAAATGTTGCTCAAATTGTGGGGCGATATTTGAAGGGCTGACATTGGCACAGCGCTGGGTGGTGTGTGAGTGTGGTCTGAGTTTAGATCGAGACCACAATGCGGCATTGAATATACTAAAACGGGCAGGACGTGTCCGTGAACCAGAACGGTGCGAGCAATCGCAGGCGTGGTTCAGAAGCCCTCACCTTTAGGTGTGGGGAGCGTCACAATCGAATAAAAAGACCGATTTTTATTTTTTTTGGGAGCAGATAAAATGAGCAATTCTTCTTCTAATAATTACCACATGGATTATTTTGATGTGAGCCAGCATTGGCACCCTGAATCGGAAAAATATGCGGGTGGTGATGCACTGGTGACATTGCTGGCAGAAGGATGGGAAATTCAGCGCGAAGTCGGTGTGGAAGACCGCTTTTTTGCTGGTCTTCGGTCGGTATCTGTGTATCATCTCACACTCAAACGGGGTGATGAGACGATGAAGATGCCTGTCATCCGCAATCCGTATATCAACCGCATTATCCGTTTGGGTGGATATGAGCAAGTCAATATCGAAGATATGAAGTAAATAGTCGCGCCTTTATTATCTCAATTTTAGGATAGATATGGATGCCAAAACACTGGCAGGGATGATCGACCATACCCTGCTCAAGCCCGAAGCCACATCAGCACAGATTGAAACACTTTGCACAGAGGCGATGCAATACAGATTCGCCTCTGTGTGTGTGAATGGGATGTATGTCCCTCTGGCGGTCGAAAAATTGCGCGGGAGCGCTGTGAAAGTATGTACCGTGGTCGGATTTCCGCTCGGCGCGATGCATACCTCTGCCAAAGCATACGAGGCGAAAATCGCCCTTGATCATGGCGCGACCGAGATTGACATGGTGCTATCTGTCGGTGACATCAAATCGGAGAATATCAGCGCCGTGCATCATGATATCGCCTCTGTGGTGGCAGAATGCCAACTCAAAGGGGCAATTTGTAAGGTGATCTTAGAGACCTGCTTGCTCACTGACCAAGAGAAGGTCATCGCTTGTCGGGTGTGTATGGATGCAGGGGCAGATTTTGTCAAGACCAGCACAGGATTTTCGACAGGCGGGGCAACCGTGAATGATGTGCGCCTGATGCGTCAGACGGTTGGTGGTACGATAGGTGTCAAAGCCAGTGGGGGCATCCGCAACCTCGCTACGGCGCTGGCGATGATCGATGCGGGCGCGAATCGGCTCGGTGTGAGCGCAGGCGTGGCGATTATCAACGAATTAAGCGGTGGTCAGGCGCACGGTGGCGATGGATATTAACAATTAACACCCCTCAATTTCATGCTATAATCGGAAAATTCATTCACCAGCACTGATTTTGAGGATGATTTACATGCAAGAATATAATCAAACTGCCACCAACACTGCCACCACCAATACGAAGCGCCTGACTTTGACGGTGGTTATCCCGTGTTATAACGAAGAGCATTATATCGAGAAAGTGATAAGCCGTGTGCGGGCTGTGCAATTGGCAGACCAAATCGTCATTGTCGATGACGGTTCTACCGATAAAAGTCGTGAGATTTTGCGCCGTTTGCAAGATGACCCGCGCAATGATGACCTGACCATCATCTATCACGAAAAAAATCAGGGCAAAGGCGCGGCATTGGTCACAGGGTTTAAGGCGGCAACCTGCGATATTATCCTCATCCAAGATGCCGATGAAGAATATGACCCGCGTGATTATCCGCAACTGCTCAAACCGCTCGAAGAAGGCATCGCCAAAGTGGTCTATGGCTCGCGTTTTCTGGGCGGTCCACGAAAGGCGATGAATTTTTGGAATATGGTCGCCAATAAAATCCTCACACTCGCCACCAACATTTTGTATAACGCCATTTTGAGCGATATGGAGACCTGTTATAAAGTCTTTCGGCGCGAGGTGGTACAAAATATGACCATTCGGGCGCGAGGTTTTGAATTTGAACCCGAATTCACCGCCAAAGTCCTCAAAAAAGGGATTCGCATTTATGAAGTGCCGATCTCATATAATGGACGCGAATGGAGCGAGGGCAAAAAGATTAAATGGCATGATGCCCCCAAAGCCCTGTGGACGCTCATCAAATATCGGTTTGTGAATTAACCCATCTCTATGACCAATCAGAACACCCCACATCGGCGCACATTTTTGTGGATGACCCTCATCACAGTTGGGTTATTATTGGCATTGGCGCTGAATATCACCGAATGGTTGCGCGGTGGCTTTGGCTGGCGCTGGGGATATATGCGCGTCCCTGTGATGTATACCCTCGTATTAGGCGCGATCATCATTGGTTATTTGCTCATCATGTGGTTGTTGCAAAATCGTCGCCTGTGGATGCTTTTCACAGGGGTGATTATCGGCTCTGCCATGATTGCCTACGGCGCGGCATATGTGCGCGATGGTGATGCGTTATTTACCATGCTCGTCCGCACCCTATCATCAGAGGCGACCGCCCCTCATTGGGTAGGCATATCGCTCAATTCTCCCGAAACAGAATCGCTCTGGCGCGATTGGTCGGCGCTCATGCCCAATTTGCCCCGTCATGTCGCGCTCAGCCCGCCCGGTGCGCCCATGTGGTATGCCCTATTAGAGGGGATTTTCAACGCATTGCCCACATCAATATCCGAAGCCCTCCGCGCACCACTATATCCCTATCAATGTCAGGTATATGCGTTCATCCAATACACACCTGCCGAATGGGCGATTGCTTGGTTTGGCATCCTCATGCCGATTTTGGCGGGTTTGATGGTCATCCCACTCTTTGCCACCGCCAAGTTATTTTTCGATGACCAACAGGCGCGACGAATCATCATCGCGTGGGGATTAGTGCCGAGCATCGCCTTGTGGGGTGGGTCGTGGAATAGTTTGTATCCTATCTTCGCTATCACCAGCTTTTTGTATTTGCATTTGGGCATTGTACAGGGTGTATCCAATGGCTTACGCCATCCTCAAACGGTGCGTCATCTGTATATCAGTGGGTTATGGGCGGGGATTGCCAGCTTTATCAACTTTGCTTTCATGCCGATGTTCTTGTTATTTGGGTTATATACCCTCATGACGGCATTTTTAGGCACGAAGCCCGTCAGAACATCACGCCTGTTCTTCGCCGAGATGGTCGGTATCGTGTTTGGTATCGGCATGTTGACTATCTGGTTGATTTACTGGATATTCACCCAAGAAACCCCGCTCGAAATTTTGAATGTGGCATTGGGTGGGCATCTTGATCT
>PGTJ01000765.1 GCA_002794515.1 Phototrophicales bacterium | reverse complement strand
TGATCACCATTTTAGGAACAGCCACACCCACCCGCCGACCATAGCCGATTAGGCATTGCATCAGAGAATAGCGGGTCAAACCACATGGTTATGCGTTATAATTAGCCATGTGGTTTTTGCTAAATAGAGAGGACTTATTATTTTATGGTATACGATTTAGACCCCCAAACCGCCGAAAATATTCATAAAGCCCAACACATTAATGGCATTCCCCCACAAAACAGACTAGTGCCATTTCGCAATATGCGCCATGTGTTATCGCTCCACGCCAAGACCGCACCCGATAAACCATACCTGATTCATCTGGATAAAGATGGAAACCGCGAAATGCTCACATATGCCGAATTCAATGCGCGGGTGCATCAGACGGCGAATTTTTTGTATGATGATTGTGGTGTACGTCGTGGCGATCGGG
>PGTJ01000797.1 GCA_002794515.1 Phototrophicales bacterium | reverse complement strand
GTATTAAGCTGAATATAGGTTGAGTTAAATAAGGATACACATGGCAAGTTAGGATGTTCACGCTATAATGATGCACATCTTAATTCTGTGTAGAGGTGATGCCATGTCGCATATATTCATCAGCTATAGCCGAGAAGACAGCGAATTTGCCCGTTATTTGCGGGCGCAACTCGAATCGAATGGGTTTCGGGTATGGATGGATGAACAACGCCTGCACCCAGGTGCCGATTGGTGGGATGAAATCGAGCAGAATATCATCACCTGTAGCGCGTTTATGGTGGTTATGTCGCCCAACTCGGCACATTCAAAATGGGTCAAGCGCGAAATTTTATGCGCCGAAGATAACCACCGCCCGAT
>PGTJ01000319.1 GCA_002794515.1 Phototrophicales bacterium | reverse complement strand
GCGGTCCTGCTGTGCTGGTCGCCGATTCTTTGGCGGTGGCGGCTTTCATCTCTTCTTCAAGCCGTTTGCGCTCGCGCATTTGCTCAATTTGCTTTTTGGCTTCTTCATTGCGGGCGATTTCTTCTGCCGATTTTGGACGGATGCGTTCCCAGAAGCGTTCGACATAGCCACCAATCAATAATCCCCAAGCAATAGCGATACCCCAAGCGATAGCCACAAACAAAATGCCACTGATGACCCATGTCAGAATATCGCGGATGATGCCTTGTGGGGTGGGGGCGAATGTGCCATCGCCAACCGAATCGGCAATCGGCTTAATATTGGTCAGTGCCATCTTGATGGGCGCAGATACGCTTTCATTCGCCAAAAGGCGGTCGATGCTGGCAGATGGTCTTTCGACACGGGCGAGTTGTGTTTTTGCATCTTCTTGATTGATGATGCCCGCCTGATAGCTCCCTGCGACATTGATAATCCAATTATCGCGTGCGCCTTCATTCAATTGATTGGGCGAACCGTTAAAAAAGACGACTGAGGCGATATTATATGCCCAAAACATCCCGAACAAGAACGATAAAATCATCCACAACAACACCCGATATTTTGGCAGTTGTGGCTCGATGACGATTTTGAACAATCCATTATAACTATCCACCACCCAATCTCGAATAGCCACAAAAATAGGCTTTTTGGGTTTATCACTGGCGGGTTTTTCTGCCTTTGGTTTTTTTTCTGCCCCTTGTTTGGGTTTTTTGGCTCGTTTTTTGGGCGCTTCTTCTTCCAAATCGTCTAATTCATCATCCATATACTCATCTGCCATGAGCGATGCCTTTCGTTGGTCAATTCAAACGCGCTACACGTTTATTGTACAAGAGATATTGCAAATGTGCCAAAAATTTTCTATGAAAAATGTTACCCATAAATTCAACCCCTGTCAAAAATTGCGCGGGTGGGGGGACTAATTTCCCCCCGTTTCTTAATAATATGTGGCGATGCGTTCATCTTCATCTTGTTCGTCATCACCCGTGTTATCGGCGGATTTATCGGCATTGGGCAATTTCCATGATGAAAAATCGCACTCTGGATAACGTGAACAGCCATAAAAGATGCGCCCACGTTTAGTTTTGCGGATAATCAATTCGCCACCATGCTCTGCGCCACAGGTTGGGCATGGCACACCAGCATATTCGATATAGGCTTCGGTATATCCACATTCGGGATAGTTATCGCATCCGATGAATTTGCCCCAGCGTCCGTGTTTAATTTGTAACTGTCCTGTGCCACATTGTGGGCATGTCCGTCCGATATAATCCTCTTGACGCATTCGTGGCATATTTTGGCGAGCATGTTTGAGTTGCTCCTCAAATGGGGTGTAAAATTCGCGCACCATCGGTCGCCATGCCATTTTGCCTTCGGCGATGTCATCGAGTTCCTCTTCCATGTGTGCCGTGAATTGATAATTCACCACATTACTGAAATAGCTCACCAATAAGTCATTCACCAATTTGCCCGTCTCGGTGGGGATGAGGCGCTTGTCTTTTTTCTCGACATAATCGCGCTCTTGGATCACTTTCAGAATGGGGGCATAGGTGCTTGGACGACCAATGCCATATTCTTCGAGTGCTTGTACCAAGCTGGCTTCGGTATAACGGGGTGGTGGTTGGGTGAAATGTTGTTCGGGCAACAATTGGATGAGATCGAGCGTTTCGCCGATTTTCACATCGGGCAAAATGCGCCCTTCATCTTCATCTGGTGGGGCATCTTCATCGCGGGTTTCTTCGTATATCGCCAAAAATCCCTGAAATTTGACGATACTGCCCGATACACGAAAGAGATAGGGCAGTGGGTTGTCGATTCCTGCGCGGACTTCTATCCGCAACGTGTCATATATAGCATTCGCCATTTGACTGGCAACAAACCGTTCCCAAATCAGCTTATACAGCTTCATCTGGTCGCGGGTGAGGGCAGACTCAAGGCTACTCGGCACACGTAACACGCTGGTTGGGCGGATTGCCTCGTGCGCTTCTTGGGCGCTTTTCGATTTTGTCTTGTATTTAGGCATTTCTTCTGGCACATAATCGGCATTGAACCGATTGATGATATAAGCGCGTGCTTCTTCTTGTGCCTCTTGCGAGACGGTGGTGCTATCGGTACGCATGTAAGTGATAAGCCCGATAGTGCCTTCTGCGCCCAAATCAATCCCCTCATATAATTGCTGGGCGGTACGCATCGTCCGCATGGCGTTAAATCCGAGTCTGCGTGATGCCTCTTGTTGCAAGGTGCTGGTGGTGAAAGGAGCAGATGGTCGACGTTTGCGCGTCCCACGTTTAATGTCATCTACCACATACCGACTTTTTTCGAGTATATCGACATGTGGCATAACATCACCTTCGGTTTTGAGCGATACATCTTCATCATTGATTTTGACCAGTCGTATCACAAAGGGGCGTTTATCATCGGCTTGTTTTCGGACTTTGGCATCCAATGTCCAATATTCTTCGGGGACGAATGCTTCTATCTCGCGCTCGCGGTCTACCAATAGGCGTACTGCGACACTTTGTACACGCCCCGCCGATAGCCGATTACGCACCCTATCCCACAGCAATTCGCTGATGTTGTAGCCCACTAAGCGGTCTAAGACACGGCGGGCTTGATAGGCATCGACCAGCGACATATCCAATGGACGGGGATGCGAAAATGCCTCTTGAATGGCTTTGGCGGTGATTTCATGAAAAATCACGCGCTCCACTTTGCTCTCATCCATATCGGTAGCGTGGATAAGATGCCATGCAATCGCTTCGCCTTCGCGGTCGGCATCGGTCGCCAGATAAATTTCGCTGGCGTTCTCCACTTCGCGTTTGAGCTGACGCACATCATCACGTTTTTCGTTGGGGACACGATATTTCGGCTCGAAATCATTGTCGACATCCACCGAGAGCTGTGTCACCAATAAATCGCGCACATGCCCCTTCGAGGCGACCACCACGTAATC
>PGTJ01000001.1 GCA_002794515.1 Phototrophicales bacterium | reverse complement strand
GCTTAGATGTTTATCAAGATGGCAATCCCTTCACCTTGCATCATAAGGTGTTCATTGTCGATGAAACAACCGTCATCACAGGCTCATTCAACATCTCGAATAATGCCACTCGTAGCAATGATGAAAACTTGGTCATCATCCAAAGCCCCGATATTGCACGACTATATATTGAAGAATATGAGCGGATGTTGAGCCAAGCCCGCCGACCAAATCGTGCCGATATGCGCTGTGGATAGAAAAATCGTGCTATAATAGAATAATCTTGGTGAGCAGAGGCGTGCCATGTGTACGCCTCTGTGTTATCACTTGTCAGAAGATGGAGTGGTTCGATTCATGTGGAATCAGATTTATTGTGGTGATTGTGAGAATATCCTCAAGATATTTCCAGAGAATAGCATAGACCTCATTGTGACATCACCCCCGTATGCCGATCAGCGTGTCAAAACTTATGGTGGGGTTAGCCCAGATGATTATGTGGACTGGTTTTTGCCAAAATCTGCCGAATTTTTGCGTGTCTTAAAACCAACAGGCACATTCATACTCAATATCAAAGAAAAAGCGGTGAATGGTGAACGCCACACGTATGTTTTAGAGTTAATTTTGGCGCTCCGAAAGCAAGGAAACCATGTTTGGTGACTTTTTAGAAGCACTAGCCATATTTATTGCCTCAAAAACATATGGTGGGTATAAATCGACATTTGCAGGTGTCGATTTAGAGTTTATCAAATCGGATACGCACTATTTGGTGCAGATTAAATCGGGTATCAACACCTTAACCACCCTGTTTGTTCAACACTTTTGTCTACCAGATGGCGCTATAAATTGGGAAAAGTTGCTACAATTAAATAGTCAAAACCTAGATACACCCAATTAGCGATGTGCGTTGTGTTTCGTCCGAATAACCTTTTATGGGAGCATGAAAATGGCATTTATAGAAGCAAAGGCTAATTTTTACTTGGGGCGTGAATATGACCCCACCACCAACCGTTTGACCAATAATGTCGTCTATTATGATGCCCGCGACCTGACGACACATGCGGTTGTTGTCGGTATGACGGGGAGTGGCAAAACAGGGTTATGTATCACCTTATTAGAAGAGGCGATTTTAGATAATATCCCCGCCATTGTCATCGACCCCAAAGGCGACATCACCAATCTATTGCTCACCTTTCCCGATATGCGCCCCGAAGATTTCGAGCCGTGGGTGAATGTCGATGATGCCCGTCGTGCCAATATGGATATTCCACAATATGCGGCGGATGTGGCACAAAAATGGAAAACGGGCTTAGAAAATTGGGGCATCGTCCCAGACCGTGTGCGTTGGTTGCAACTGGCGAGCAAATATAGCATTTATACGCCAGGATCCGATGCGGGTTTGCCGATCAGCATCCTCGCCTCGCTCCGCGCCCCGCGTGAAGGCTGGACGGTGAATGAAGAAGCGCATCGTGAACAAATCAAAGGATTAACATCGGCGATTTTAGCTTTAGCGGGCATTAATGCTGAACCTGTCAAAGACCGTGAACATGTCCTCATCTCTAATATTTTTGAAAATGCCTGGAAACAAGGCAAAGACCTCACCCTCGAAGACATCATCTTACAAATCCAAAAACCGCCCTTCGATACCTTAGGTGTGTTTCCCATCGAAAAATACTTCCCAGAAAAAGCCCGCACCAAATTGGCGATGGAGATGAATAACATCATCGCCGCACCGTCATTCCAATCGTGGATTAATGGGCAATCGTTGGATATTCATCAACTGCTTTACCAACCCAATGGCAGACCGCGTACATCCATTTTTTATATCGCCCATTTATCTGAGCCAGAACGTCAATTCATCGTCACCCTAATCTTAGAGAATATGCTCGGTTGGATGCGTACCCAACAAGGCACGACCAGCTTGCGGGCAATTTTATATATCGATGAGATGTTCGGTTATTTTCCGCCATATCCCAAAAATCCGCCCACCAAAGACCCGCTCATGCGCCTGCTCAAACAAGCCCGCGCCTTCGGCTTGGGATTAGTCCTCGCCACACAAAATCCGGGCGACCTCGATTATAAAGGTTTGACCAATGCCGGGACGTGGTTTATTGGACGGTTACAATCAGATAACGACCGCAAGCGCGTCATGGATGGCTTACAGGCGATGGCGAATGTCAATGATAGCCTGAGCTTGCGCGATATTGAAACACTCATCGCCGATATTGCCCCGCGGGTGTTCCTTATGCGGAATGTGCATAACGAGGCGGGTCCGATGTTGGTGCATAGTCGTTGGGCGATGAGTTACCTGCGCGGTCCGCTCACACGGCAACAAATCCAATTGCTGATGAGCCGTCAACGCGAAGAATTGATGGTGACATTACAACAGCAAGCCATGCAAGTCCCCAAACCGACATGGCAACAACAAGCGGGTTTGCAACCACCGCCACCGCCACCGACCTTGCCGACTAGCATGAGCGCGCCCGTCCCACCACCATTGCCCAATACGCGTGCCACACACATGCCACCCCCACCACCGATGACCTTCACCGCGCAATCGGCGGGTGTGCCACAACAAACCATGCCCACTCAACCACCGATGCCCACATCGCCCGTCCTTTCCGTGCCGAGTGGCATCACAGGTTATAGCAATAATCCACCACCGCTATCCAGCACCATATCTCAATATTTCTTACCCGTGCGGATTCCCTATCAAGCCTCGCTCCAACAATGGTCGCAACGCACAGGGATTTATAGCGCTGGTGGCAGTGGTGTTCAGGCGCAATTGGTGTATAAGCCCGGATTATTGGCACAAGCCATGATCCGCTATGCCGACCGCAAAGCCAATATCTATACAGCGCGCATGTTCACTTATTTCGTCACCGATTTGCAACGCATGGGCATCGTCCATTGGGAAGATTTCATGATCGACCCCATCGAAGCCCGTACGATTGAGCAAAATCCACAAATGCCCGCCGCTTTCGGCGAGCTATCATCGGGATTAGCCGATACAGCCCGCTTGAACGCGCTCAAGAAAGAAGTCGTGGATATGCTTTATAACACCGCCCAGCTGATTTTGCCTTATAATGATGTGCTGAATATTTATGGCAATCCCGATACCGATTACAGCGAGTTCCAAGCACAAGTGCAAATTGCCGCCCGTGAACAACGCGATATGGCTATCGATAAACTCGCCCAAAAATATGGCGATATGATGGACAAAGCAGAAGCCAAACTCCGCAAGACTGAACGCGATATTCGCTCTGAACAAACACAACTCAAGGGGTTGCAACGCGAGCAACTCTTCACCACAGGCGAAGCCATCACCAGCCTGATGCGCGGACGCACCAATTATACCCTCTCGCGCATGAGCCGCACATCGCGCTATCAACGCAATACCAAAGATAACATCCGCGAGCGCAAAGAGGTCATGAGCGATTTAGAACGCGAACTCGATCGCATTGAGATGGAATTTGAAGAACAAGTGCAAAAGACTAATGATTATTGGGCGAATGTGATTAACCAAACCCGTGAATACATCGTTGCACCGTTCAAGAAAGATATTCAACTCGAATTGTTCGGCATTGGTTGGTTGCCCGCGTGGTATGCCAATCTGAATGGGCAAATCGTATTTTTACAGGCATATTAAAATTGTGAATGGCGATAGGCGTTGTGGCACTTATCAACGCCTATCGCAGGGTTTTATCAATCATACCCCAAAAAGGATATCATCATGTCATATCACTTCGATCAACCGATAGACCGCTATCATACCGATAGTGTGAAATATAATATTTTCGATGACCCGTCTACCATCCCCCTTTGGGTTGCCGATATGGATTTTGTATCACCATCGCCCGTCATTGAAGCCCTCAAAACGCGCATTGAACATGGCGTTTTTGGATATGCTTTTGAAAATAAACCCCTGCGTGAGTTGCTCGTTAAGCGTATGGCAGATTTATATAATTGGCATATCTCACCCGATGACATCGTATGGGTTCCTGGCGTGGTCACGGGCTTCAATATGGCAATTCGCGCCTTCGGGCGGATGGGCGAAGAAGTCCTCATCCAAACACCCGTGTATCCGCCATTTTTATCTGCCGCACCCAATAACGGCTTGTTCACCAAATCTGCACCGTTGGTCTATACCCAACAAGATGGCGTTTTGCATTATCATATCGATATGGATGTGTTCCAATCGGCGATTATCCCTGGCAAGACCAAGACCTTTTTGTTCTGCAATCCCCATAATCCCGTTGGACGGGTGTGGACAGAAGCTGAAATCCGTGCGATGGCAGAAGTGGCGCTCGAAAATGAAATGCTCATCATATCCGATGAAATCCATTGCGACTTGTTATTCGATAATCATCGTCATATCCCCACGGCATCATTAAGCCCAGAGATTGCCCGCAATACGATTACCCTGATGGCACCCAGCAAAACCTTCAATATCGCGGGGTTGGGTGCATCATTTGCCATCATCCAAAATCAAGCATTACGAAATCGTTATGCCGAGATGGTATGGAACGCAGGTTTGCACATCAATATTTTGGGATTAGTCGCTATGCACGCGGCGTATGAGCATGGGGATGACTGGTTGCGCCAAGTTTTAGCTTATATGCAAGCCAACCGCGATTTAACCACACAATTCGTCAATCAATATTTGCCTAATATGCCCATCACTCATCCCGAAGCCACGTATCTGACCTGGTGGGATACACGGGCTGTGTCGCGTCCACCCACCCAAAACGGCTTTATGGGCATGTTCGAGGGATTCTTTTTGGATAAAGCCAAAGTCGCGCTCAATCGGGGGATCACCTTCGGCGCAGAGGGTGAGGGATTCGTGCGGATTAATTTAGCCACGCGCCGTGACCTGCTCCAAGAAGCATTGGAGCGGATGCGCTCGGCAATTATCGATGGATGAAATCATTCCCCATGTGGTGATGTGTCGCGGATGACGAGGGTATCGAAATCGCCCGTAGACTCATCGCCCACGCTCAGCGAGACCGTCCCGCCCAATTTGGTGATGTTATCTTGGGCGGCGATGAAATAATCATTGACGAAAAAGGCGATTTTATCATCATGCACGATGATCTTGAGTGGTACCCATATGGGTAATTGGGCATCTTCTGCCCCTGGTATTTTGCCCTCATGATAAATCACCTGTTCGGTGGCGGTGGTATAACGGGCGATAAAATCCACCGTGCCATTATCATTTTTCCGCATATCCAAAAAGTAACCTTCTAAACTTTGACCAGTGATGGTGGTGGTCACACGCACCCCTAGCGATACCAACCCCGGTTGGTTGTTGGGGATGCGTGCCAGTACGGTGACGTATAAATCGGTCGAGTCGGTATAGGTGCGCCTATCCGACCCCGTGCCGAACATCTGCACCCCATAATCATCGCGTATCAGACGAAAGGTGAGGCTATCGCCCGATGAATCGTTGATGCGTAAAAAGGTCTGATTCGTTGGTGAGGCGGGGTCTTGGATATAATCGCCCGCCGCCTGTTGGTTGCCCACCCACCAATAACGCGCATTGAGGGGGGTAGAGAAATCTTCTTCAATATCACTGCGAAATTGTCTAAAATTCCGCGCCAAGACCTGTGCTTGTAAGGCAAAGGCGAATTGAGCCTCTGCATTAGCAGAAGCGGCGGTTTGTGTGACTAAAAAATCATCGAAGCGCATATAATCGGGATTGCCTGTTACAATGCGGATTGTGCCTGCAGGTGGTGTGCTTTGCAGGGTATCTTCAAATCGTGTGCGTCCCTCTAAGACGATTTTCAGCTTATCGCCAATCAGGGTGATTTCGAGCGCCTGCCACACATTGCGTGTATAAAAATTATCCACACGCCGTGTCCATATCACAGAGCCGTTGCTATCAAAATGACTGATGTTCAAATTTCCGGCATTCAAATCAAATACCAATGCGCCCGCGCTACTCTCGCGCAGATATAATTTGTAACCGCCATTCGTACTCCATACCCGCGCCCGCAAGGTGAAATCGGCAATCGGCGACATAATCGGTTTGACTTCGACATTATTATCAACTTGTACAAAGTTATTGTTGCTTTCGGTCGTGATGAGCGTCTTGAGGCTATTATTGGTTTGCCATGTGCTGGGCAGGGTTGCGCCTTCAAAATGACTGCTGAACGGCTCGGCTTTTTGCACGGTGAAATTATCAAAGCGCACAGAGCGGTTGCTGGCATTCACTTGTAACAAAATTTGCCCGGCACTTAAGGGTGTGTTGGTGTCTTCGGCACGCATCAACAACCGCCCATCGAGATATACATAAATGAGCCGATTATCTGCCCAGATGGTCACATTATGCCATGTGTCGTTGGCGATGGGCGCGCTCCCTACTTGTTGGATAATCACCTCGTTATCGCGGTTGGTCACATTGGGATTCGAGAGATTATTGCGTCGCAAAATGACCAATCCAGGGAACAATTCGACCACCTGATACCCACCGTTTTCATTATAACGGAACACAATCCGCGCCCCACCAGAACCACTTTCTAGTTTGAAATCGGTGCTGATGACGAAGTTATCTTCGCGCAACCAGTCGGGTCTGCCTTTGCCCACTACGACCATCGGTGATGTGATGCGTCCACGTCCAATCAACAATTTTTGACCATCTTCATTGACCACTTGCCATGTGGCGGGGTCGTAATCCCATTCGGCGATGGGATTGGTCGTCTCGAAATCGACGATGAACGGCAATCCACCTTGTGGGGCAGGGGTAGGTGTGACGGTTGGTGTTGGCGATACCATCACCGCCACGCGGGTGGTATAAAATTCGGTTTGTGTGGCGAAGAAATCGCGGGCGATTTGTGTCAGAGTGACATCCAGCGCCGATGTTGGTGATGGTGTGATGGTCGGTGTTTCGGTCGCCGTTGGTGTGAGTGTATTGGTTGGTGTATCGGTTGGCGTGGCTGTTGGCGTATTGGATGGTGTATTGGTCGGCGTGGGTGTATTGGTTGGTGTATCGGTTGGTGTGGCTGTTGGCGTATTCGATGGTGTATTGGTTGGGGATGGGGTGAATGTCGGTGTATCGGTTGGTGTGGGTGTTGGCGTATTGGTCGGTGTGAAAGAGGGGGTATTGGTTGGCGCATCGACCACCGCAATATCATTCACATTGCCCGCCAAATTGACAAATGACCGTGACGAAGACACCCATCCATCAGACCCATCGGGTAATAGTACCTGATACCAACGACCATCTTGGCTCACACCGATAATATCGAGGGTGATGCCCGTGGGCAAATTGGCGACAACCGGATAATTTGTCCCCGGTCCCAAGCGCACCGTCAGGTCAGTCCGTACTTGGACAATCGGCGTAGGCGGTGTTGCGGTGTTGGTCGCTGTGGATGTTGGGGTATTGCTCGGTGTTGTGGTTGGGGTATCGGTTGGTGTCGGTGTCATGGTTGTTGTCGCTGTTGGTGAGCTATTCACCACAATCACATCATTATTGGGCGTATTAGAGGGATTACTTGGTGGGGTATTGCTCGGTGTTTCATCGTTATCATCACTGTGAGCAGTGGTGACGGTATCACTTGGTAATATCACCACACCACCTCCGATAGTGGCGATTGGATTATCTGTTGCACCATTGCCCCCACCGATGATGACCACCATCGCCCCGATGATGAGCAACAACACGACTACACCGCCGATGATCAATGGCGCACGCGATGGACGGGTGGCGCTCATGGGTGAACTGGGGTAGGGTGTGCCACTCGGTTGTCCCAAATATCCACCTGATGGTGGTGTGGGGATTTGCTTGCCAAACCCGCCCATGACAGGGGTGATATTGGTCTGTGAGCCGCGTTCTTCACGGATGCGACGCAGGTCATCGATAATATTGAGCGCCATTGTCTTGAGCATGGTTGGCTGTTCGGTCAAAGCGCTGATGCCGACCAGTTGGGTGATAGCATCGCTCAGTTCGCGCCCCGTCTGATAGCGGTCGGCGGGGTCTTTCGCCATTGCTTTGCGGATGATGGTATCGAATTCTGGGGGCAAATCGGGTTTTATGCTCCGCGCTGATGGGATAGGTGCTTGGATATGCTTGAGGACGAGTGCCATCGGTGTTTCTGCGCTATAGGGCATCGTGCCTGTCGCCATCTGAAACAGCATGACACCGAGCGCATAAATATCGGCACGCTCATCAACTTTCTGCCCAAGCCCTTGTTCAGGTGCCATATAACCGGGTGTACCCACCGTCAGTCCCGTATGCGTGAGACCCGTCATATCATTGCCCGACTCGCTAAAACGGGCGATGCCGAAATCGGTCAGATACGCATTGCCCTCGGCATCAATCATGATGTTGCTCGGCTTAATGTCGCGGTGAATCACCCCTTGCCGATGGGCATAATCTAACGCGCTGGCGATTTGACGCATCATGTGGGCAATCTCGTTTAATGGAATCGCCCCTCTATCCAACACATCTTTCAATGTGCCACTTTCCAAAAAGCGCATGACGATATACGGTGGGTTATGCACACCATCATAATCGTATACGGGGATAATGTACGGATGCTCTAAACGGGCGACCAGACGGGCTTCACGGATGAATCGCTCTAATGCCGATTTATCGGCGGCAATATTATTATGAATGACCTTAATAGCCACGAATCGGTCGGCATTCAGTTGCTTGGCGCGATAAACAGTCGCCATGCCACCACGCCCAATTTCTTCTATGATTTCATACTGCCCAATGCGTTGATTATTCATAACAGAGCAGACCTTTGGATTATTTAATAATTGCCCTTATATTGTAACATGATTGTGTGTTTTGGATAAACTACATTTTCTCTACTACTTGTCTTTGTTTTTCGTTGAATTTTGGTTTAAGTGGCTCAATTTGCTTGACATTCGATGAAAAAACTCCATATAATCCGAATGTAACGTAAATATTTGTTAAGTTTATGTTACCCTGAACCTCTTTATTTATATCATGATAGAGGCGGCTTGTGATGAATAATCGTGTTCTTAAAATGAATGTCGGATTCTTGCTTCATGCCAGTTCTGGTACAAGCAATGACTCTATGCTCGATTTCCCCGATGTGCAACTTTCCGATGAGATCACCCTAAATTATATACGGGGCAATTTGCGGATGAGCCGTACCAAAGAGGGCATTTTGGTACAATCGCACCTCGAAACCGCGTTTGATGATGCTTGTTTTCGTTGTCTCGACCCCATTCAACATGTGTTGACCCTCGATATCGAAGAATTATTCGCCTTCAATAGCGCCGCCGAGACCGAATTTCGTATTGGTGAGGATGCCGTCCTCGATTTAGGCGCATTATTGCGTGCCGAAGCCCTCATTGAACAATCGCATCGCGCATTATGCAAACCCGATTGCAAGGGCTTATGCCCTGAATGTGGCGCGAATTGGAATTACGAGACTTGTTCGTGTTCCGATGATGCCATCGACCCGCGCTTGGCAATTCTCAAAACCTTATTAGAAAAATAATGCGATACATCATAAGGGGAAGTTATTATGGTAAATCGATATACAGAAGATGATGATTTTCATGATGGTTTTGACCTCGAAATAGATGACTCGTTTTATGACGATGACCATCACGAAGATTTTTTTGATGAAGATTTTTTATTTGATTTTGATGATGACTTTGCTGGTGGTGAATTTGGCGATGACCTCGATGAATTTGAGGATGATATGGATGAAGAATACGAAATCGCCTTACTCGCATCGAGTGATACCATCGGCTTATACCTCAAAGAGATGGGGCGTGTGCCACTGCTGAGTAATGAAGAAGAAGCGGAACTCGCCAAGCGCCTCGAATTGGGCATATCCGCCAGTAAAAAATATTGGAAAGACCCCAATCATCCTCGTGCTGGCGAGTGGTATATCCTTATGCAACAAGGGCTAGATGCCCGTGACCATCTCATTCGCGCCAATACCCGCCTGGTGGTGAGCATCGCCAAAAAATATATGAATCGGGGTGTGCCATTTTTAGACCTCATCCAAGAAGGTAATTTGGGTTTGATGAAGGCGGTCGAAAAATTTGATTATCGGCGTGGTTTTCGCTTTAGCACCTATGCCACATGGTGGATCCGCCAAACCATCACCCGCGCTATTGCCGATCAAGGGCGAACTATCCGCGTGCCTGTCCACATGACCGATAGAATACGCCGTTTGTATCGGGTGGTGCGCGAATTGGAGCAAGAAAATGGGCGCAAGCCAGATGTTCACGAAATCGCCCGTGCCATGGGCATGGAGCCACGCAAAGTTCAGTGGATGCTCCGAGTGAGCTGGCAACCCCTCAGCCTCGAACAACCTGTCGGTGATGACGAAGATAGCGAACTCGGCAATTTCATCGAAAATGATAACATCCCCAATCCTGCTCAACTGACCCACGATAAATTATTACACGAAAAAATCGAACAGCTCCTCGCCACGCTGACCCCGCGTGAAGCGCGAATCTTGCGCTTGCGCTTTGGCTTGCAAAATGGCAAAAGTTATACACTCGAAGAAGTGGGCGAAAAATTCGGACTGACTCGTGAGCGCATTCGTCAAATCGAAGGCAAGGCATTGCGGCGCTTGCGTCATCCCCGCCGTAGCCGTCATCTGCGCGACTATCTGTGATGCGTCTGTATGGGTGCAACGCCCAATAGGTGAAATTC
Source organism: Phototrophicales bacterium (assembly GCA_002794515.1). Classification (GTDB taxonomy): domain Bacteria; phylum Chloroflexota; class Anaerolineae; order Aggregatilineales; family Phototrophicaceae. The sequence goes on along the minus strand of PGTJ01000001.1, from coordinate 23,603 downwards.
GTCCATTATCCCCATCGCCATCGGCTCAATATCGATGGCGATTTGCATTTTGCAACACCACGATATTCATTATATATCCTGTAATCCTTTGCGGAGCAATTTCATCAAATCGGTGATATGCACCGTATGAAAGCTATGCGCCCCCTGTGATGAGTTTGAGCATCGGGTTAATCCCCCGAAAGAGATTATGCGGATAGCGAATTGGCATCGTGTCCCCTATGGGCTATTCAGGCGGGCATCGCCGGGCGCAACCTGATAAATCGCGCCCCACGGTTGATAGTGGGTGAAGACGCGATCGGTGCGGATCACCTTGCCATTCAGGTCTTTGATGAGGCGCACGGTGGTCACATCTGCACCACTCACCGCCCAGTCCACCTGAATAATTTGACCAGGACGTAAATCGTAATTCACCTCATAACGAGGTGGTAGGGCAGGAGTTTCGTTTTGGATGGTCGGTGGCAAAATTTCCACAACCTGTCCGGGATTGGTGCTATATAAACGGAATTGAATTTCGTTGCGTTCAGGAAACACCTCCGCCTCGATCAACAGGTGATAGGGGCTATCATTCACAAAACGGAAATTCTGGCTGGGTGTCCAGATGGCGGCATCTAACCCTGGTGGCGAGTTTAATTCATAAAAGCCCACCCGATAGGCATGACCACTGCGTTCATTAATCCAATAGCCACCATTTAACGCGGCGCGGAACAGCGTGGTACTGACTTGGCAAATGCCCCCGCCGATGCCATCGGTTGTGCGTTCACCCGAAATGACTTTGCTCTCTACAAAGCCCGCTTCGACCGATACATCGCCCAAAATGGCGTTGAAGTTCAATTCTTCATCCGGGGCGAGGATGATACCATCAAAACGCCTCGCACCTTGTATGATATTATGCACCCGATTCGCACCAGAGCCTGTGAATAGGGTGGTGGCTTCGCCGACCATCTGCGTGATGCCCAATTCTTGGGCGGTGATTTGATCATGATAACGTGCAGGCGTATAATCGAACACCATCGGCACAACGCGGTTGGTCGGGCTGAATACGGCGGTTTCGAGCGCGGCTAATGTTGCTTGTATATTCAGCGACCGCCCCGATACAGATGGTTGAATCATGACCAATTGCCCCGTGGCATCATCAAAATGAAACCGTCCATCTTTGGGCAAGCCGATCAGACCAGGCGCGAGCGCTTCGAGCGATTGGGCGAAGGCGCTCATATCGATGCGTGGGGCGTAGGTGAATGTGCCATCGCCATTATCCACTAATTCGAGGCGGACTAATGCCATGAGTTGATCGGTGCTAATCGTCCATGGACCCAAGATCTCGCCATTCATCCCTTGCGCGGTGAGTTGGATGGGCGCAGAAAACACCGTCGCCAGTTGCTGGGCGATCGGTTCTATATTCGCCAGTGCGGGTGCGGTTTCATGTACCACCAGGGGCAATTCTGCACCGCCATATAAATTTTGCAGGTAAGGCGATAAACGGGCGAGTGTCGCATCCACATCCATCGTATATCCCATTTGGGCAGGGGCGGTGATGAGTTGTGTCCCGCGCAATTCCAGATGGGCATTTTGGGGCGGGCGGTTGACTTGTTGGGCAATCATCATCAATTTTTGATATGCCATATTGGGGTCGTAGCGCAAAATTGGGGCGATTGCCTTGCCACTGAACCATGCCGATGCTTGGTCGAATAAGGCGCGTATCGCCGATGGATTGTTGCTCACCGCGAGGGCTTGTGCCACTGTGCCTTCGACATCAAACGAGACACCCAATTCGCCCGCCGTGAATTGCCAAATTTGCTCCCCATGACGGAAGGTGAACACGGTGCTATTGGGGTAGGTGAACCATTGCGAGAGGGCATTCACCGCCTCTGATTGGCTCATGCCACCCAACGAAATACCATTCACATAAACGCCTGGCGTGATGCGATCAACGTAACTCAGGCGAAAACTCGCCAGCGCCATAATCAGCACCAAGACCAACAACACACCGCCCGTCACCACGAGGATGGGCAGGCGAACCCACCACGGATTAATGCCGATGGGATCTTCTGGCTGGGGTTGTGGATAGGGGATAAAGCGTTCTTGTGATGGATAGGTCGTCATCTATTGACCTTTCTCATATTGCTCCACAAGGGCTTCGGCTTTCTTATATTCCTCAGACCCTTCTTCAGCGGTATCTAATACTTTACACGCCTCTAGGTATTGTTCCATCGTCACAACCCCTGTCGCTGTTGACTTGGCAACTTCGAGTCGGTCGGCTTCGAGTTTCATCTTTTCTTCATCGGTCATTTCGCCACTTTCGGTGATGGCTTTGGTAATATCTTCATCACTCAGCGATTTTTGCGTATCGAGCAATGCTTTCAATTTGTCGTATGTTGCAGACATACCCTAACTCCTTGCATCCATAAAGAAGTGTCATCCACACACGGATTATAACACAAATGTGACGATGACCAACACAAAGATGCCATTACAACATGTTATATCCAAAACAAGATTTTGACGATGATGATCTCACGATGCGCGGGTATGTCGTGGGAATATCAGTGGGTTGGGCAACACCGCATCGAGTACCATGCCCGATAGTTGTTGGTTGTTAATCACCAAATCATCCAAAAGAATCGGCAATGCGGTGCGGATGCGTTCTTGTTGATCTTGCGGGGCGCTCATGCTGACCGTCACCAGTTTGTTGCTGGTGGCATCGAATATGCCGATGACAATCGTCAAGTTGCCCTCGCCATTATCCATCAGATAATAGGCGCAATCCAAACCATCCCACAAAAATGGGCGCAGGTCGCTGACGGTTGCCGTGCCGACATAATTGGGATGCGATAAAATCTCGCGCAAAATGCTCATGGCGCGGTTATCATCCTGACTAACGGGTAAATCCATTTCCGCCAGTGGTGGCACGAATAGGTGAATCAAAATGCCACCCAATTGCCCCTCTGTTGCCACCGACCCCAGATATTCCGCCAACACAACACCATATTCAGTTGTATATGTCTCCCATTCTTTGGGGTAGGGCAACGTGAGGGTTATATCTTCGATGGTCAGGGTGACAATGTCAGTGGTGGTCGTGAGTGTGGGTGGTTGTGTGGCAATAACACGCGCACCATCATCGGATTCAGATGAAGGCGCACAACCTGTTATCATCATCAATAAAATGCAGATAATCACAATCATCTTCATGGACTAACATAACCAGCATATCCGAACATTGGGCGAAAAGTTATATGACCTTTTTTTATCATAGTAGCATATTTCGCTGATGGATGGTAGTTTTTCTCATGGTTTATCAAGCCAAGTCTTATCTAACGTTTTGTTAGCAATAAGTTGCTAAAAATGCCTTTTTAGCGCATGATTAGGGTAGATAAATATTACTTTGGCAACATTTTGTATCTGAGAAAGGGCAAAGAATATGTTTTTGCGAGATGGGCGTTGGCGCATCCTGTTGATGATTGGTGTGGTGGTATTGATGAACACCTTTGTAGCGGGCGCGGCGGAGCGCGATAGAGCCAGTTGGACAGTGACTTGTGATGGCTTTCGGAGCAATGGCGGTGGATTCGTCCTCACCCGTGATAACACCGGCATTGGGCGCGAAGAATTGGTGATTTATGCCACTGACGGCACGGGCAAAATCATTTTTGGACCCGTTGCCGAGTCGTTCATCATTGGTGGCGGGCTATATATCACCGATGGTGTCTCATTCCGTTGGACAACCGCCCCAACCGCCAACCCGCTCACCGTTTATGTGGTTAGTTCGGCGGGCAATGGATTGCCACAACAACCCGTGTATAGTGTGCAAGGCACATGTGATAACTTCCCTGCCTTCCTCACACCCCTGCCATTCCCGCCCATTCAACCGCCATCGCCATCGGTTGCCATCAATCAATCCTCGCCCCTGGTGGCGAATCCACAAAATATCGGCAGAGATTATGAAGGGTATCTGATTGTCAATACCTTCCGCGCCAATTTACGTAGTGGTGATGGTGTGCGCTATACGATTGTCGCACGGGTGAATGGTGGCACAGAATTGATTGTATTGGGTGTGAATGAAGCCCGTACCTGGTGGTTTGTCGAGGTGGACGAGACCCGTGGTTGGATTAATGGCGATTTGGTGCTGGTGCGGGGCAATTTGAACAATGTCCCCATTTTAAGCCCAGAAGAAGCACAAGGCGAAATTTTGCCCCCACGCTTCTTCTTGTGGATTACCACCCCGTTACGTGCCACGCCATCAGAACGGGGCGCGACCATCTGCCAATTGCCAGGCAATCTCGAATATGTCATTTTGGGCAGGACTGGCGACAGCAGCTGGTATTTGGTACAAGCTGTATGTGGGGATGTCTTGGTCGAGGGCTGGTTCAAAGCCGATGCGGGCGCAATCCGCAACTTAGGGCGTTTGCCTATCCCCGTCATCCCATGAGTGATGATTTGGCAGAGGGGGTGTTATGCCCTCTCTGTCAGATTATATCAACAGTTCCACCTATCCCGCAATGCGGATAGATATTGATGAAAACTGCCCCTCTATTTTAGCCCACTAGACGCGAAGCTCTCGATGAAGCGCCGTTGAAAAAAGATGAACAACACCACCAATGGCGCAACGACCAAAATTGTCCCCGCCATCAATTGTCCATAATTCGTGCCTGCTTCTGTTGCAGAGAATAATTGGCTCAAGCCAGTTGTCACAGGGCGCGATTCGGCGGTACGTGTGACCATCGCGGGCCACAAAAATTCGTTCCAACGGGCGCTCACCGAGACCAACGCGAAGGCGACATAGGTCGGAATGGAGAGCGGGATATAGACAAATCGCAAAATCTGGAATAAATTCGCCCCGTCAATTCGTGCCGCTTCTTCGAGTTCGGGTGGTATTTCGCGGAAGGTTTGGCGCATGAGCAATACCCCAAATACCGACCCCCAATAGGGCATCATCAACGCCCAACGGGTATCGAACAAATTGATTTGGCGCATGATGTTCAAATTTTGCACCACCAATACCCCACTGGGTATCATCAATTGAATGAGCAAAATGAATAGCAGGGCATTCCGCCCCCAAAATTTCATGCGTGCGAAGGCATACCCTGCCATGGTGATGGTGATGAGTTGTACCACCAACACCCCGACCACCACCAAAATGCTGGTCAGATAATGCCATTGCCAGGGGGCAAGTTCGAGGGCGCGTTGATAATTTTCCAGCGTGATCGTCCGACCAAAGAAAATATTGCCTGTGCCGAGCGGGTCAGATGTCGGGCGGATGCTAATCAACAGCGCGAAAAACAACGGGGCAACCCATATCAAACTGAGGATGACGGTGATGATGTCGGCGAGAACACTCCATCCGTTGCGCTTATTCATCGGCTGACCTCCGTTCAAAAAAGGCGAAATTGATGAAGGTGAAGGTGAATAAGATCACCACCAGCACCATCGAAATGGCATTGACATATCCGCGTGCTTGTGATGATGGATACATCTGATAGATATACCATAACAACAAATTGGCGCGGTTGGCGGGCATCCCTTTATTCAACACATCTAATTGTTCCACCGTCTGAAAGGCATATGTCGAAGCAATCACCAATAAAAATAAGGTGGTTCGGCGCAATAACGGGATGGTGATGGTGAATAATTGCTGAAAATAGGATGCACCATCTAATGCCGCCGCCTCGTAAATATCCTTTGGGATAGATTGCAACCCCGCCAGATAAAAGATCATATAAAAGCCCGCTTGCTTCCAGATATTCACCACAATCACCGACCACAATACCAAATCGGGTGTGTTTAGCCAATCTTGGGTGGGGATATTTAGCGACCGCAGAACGGTGTTTATTAGCCCGCCCGAATTGCCATATAAAAATGCCCACATACTCGCCCCGCCGATGAGGGGCAACAACACGGGATAAAATAGGCTAAATCGCCATAATGCCCTGCCCCGAATGGCACGATTCATCAACAATGCCATACCGAATGATAACGGCAAGGTGATGCCTACCGATGCCACCGCAAAGACGATGGTATTGCTCAATATTTGCAAAAATCCCCCGACAATCGGGTGGGGCGGGGTTTGCGGAATGAATAAATCGGCATAATTCTGCAATCCCACGAATGTATCGGGTTGTTGCACCCGTTGCCCGCGCTCATTACGGACATTCATCCCTGGTTGATACAGGCTTTGCTCAAAGGTGCGGATGGTGGGATAAATGGTGAACAATCCGACAAAGATAAGCGTAGGGGCGATGAGCAAATACGGGATGAGATGTCGCCATGTGGGGTGTTTGATGCGCCTCGATTGGACGGTGCTGGCGGTGTTGATCGATGTGCTGACCTGTTCCATAGGGGTAATTCCGTGTATTTGAGCGGGGTGAAGCCCCCTTTATCAGACAAGGGGGCTTAATGTTGAATTTAATTGCCCTTAAATGGCGCGAGCAATTGGTCAATTTGTGCTTGTGCTTCTGCAAGGGCATCTGCCGCTTGATCGAGTGGCACTTCGCCAGAGATGATTTTGCTCAGTTGCAAGTTGATGATATTTTGAATATCGACACTGCGATACGCATCGAATTCTTTCACAGCAAATTCCAGTTGGTCACGCGCTACCGCGTATTGTGGATATTCTACCACGAGGCTGGCGAGCGGTTCAATTTCCCATGCGCTATAACGGGCGGCGATATAACCCGTTTTTGCACCCCAATCCGATTGAATTTCGGGCGAGCTGAGGAACATCACCCATTGCCATGCCGCTTCGAGTTCGGCTTCGGTTTTTGGGGTGCTTTCGTTATCGAAAATATACAAATTGCCACCACCAGTTGGTGCGCCATAACCTGTTCCATCTTCACCTGCCGGACCCGATGGCAAAAATGCCACACCGACTTCAAACGGATTTTCGGAATTGGCGACATTTTGCAAAATGCTGGTCAGGCTACCTGTGGTGTGATAAATCATGGCGGCTTTTCCGCTCACGAAAGCGGTGGGTGTTTCGCCCCATGCGCTACCACCACGCGGACCAACACCAAAACCACCTTCTTCTATGGGCAACCCAACGCGGGTCATAAATTCGATGGCGGCGAGCGATTCGGGGGTATCAAAATATACCGTGTCTAAGCCCGAATCCACCAATGGTCTGCCATAGGCAGCGGCAAAACTTTGATATATCCAGATGGGGAATGTCCCTGCGATGGGCAACAACAAGCCTGCGCGTTCTGGTGTAGTCAGCGCTTGTGCCACTGCGATGAGTTCTTCGTTATTTTTTGGCACGTCTAAGTTGTTTTCTCTGAGCAAATCGGCATTATAATACAAAATCGGCGTACTGCGTTGGAACGGGATGCTCCACACATTGCCTTCGGCATCTAACCCATTGGCGATGAACGCGGGGAAGAAATCGGCAAGAAACACCTCGCCACCTGCCGCATCAACAAACGGATTGAGCATGACAATCGGACTATCGGTGATAAATGTCGATAAATCGGTGGCGAGCATAATGGCGACATCCACCACTGGGTCGAATCCTTCGGCGCGGATGGTCTCGCGGGTTTGGGTATATGACCCGCTATAGACGACATTGATTTGAATATTCGGGTTTTCTGCCATGAATTGGTCGGCATATCCCTGAAAGATGGCGGGCAGGTTGCCTTCGACAGCCGATGCCCAATAAAAATCAATTTGAACCCTACTTTGTGCTTGTGTGAATGGCGCAACACATAACACACCGATGAGGACGAGCAGTAAACCGAAACGCGAGACCAGTTTTTGCATGTTAAAAACCTCCAAATAGGCTCAATGAGTTGGAAAATTTCCTCTGTGATGATAGCATATGAAAAATATTTGCGCCAAAATCTTTGTCATGAGTTCATTTAAGCCCCTGTTAAGTTTGATGGAGCAAGCATGAAAAAAGCTATTTTATGTTGTCTGATGTTCGTCTTTATCGGCATCACCCATGCCCAACCGATTACCCTTTTATCCGATTTAATCATCGCCACCGTCCCCGCCACACACGACCGAATCATCATCCGCGATGTGAATACGGGCGAGGCGCGCATCCTCACCTTTCCTATCATCGGCGAATTGCACCTGTGGGATTTCTCGCCAGATGGATGCCGGGTGTTGTTCACAGTGGATTCCACATCGGTCGGGATGCCCAAATTATATAGCGCCCGCCTCGATGGCACTGATGTGCGCGACATGGTGCAATTTACCGATTTATCGCCCAACGATTGGGGCGTATGGGAGCCGACATGGAGCATCAACGGCAAAATCGCCTTCACCATGTATCGCATGATACAAGGGGCGCGTGGGCTAGAAAAACAATCGCATATCGCATGGATAGATGAAACAGGTGGCACACCCAATTTTTATAGTCGTACCGGGCGCGAATTCACCCCCGCCTGGTCGCCCGATGGTGCATGGCTGGCGTATGTCAGTTATGACCCGCGTGTGCCTGGCGCAGATGCGTTTTCTACCGCCGTGCCGACACCGCAAGGGCAGGCGGGACCACCATTGCCGACCATTGATGAAGCCGATTTGTGGGTGGTCAGCGCCGATGGTGCGACCAAATATCAGCTCACTCGTTTTGAAGTCGGCAGTATGCGCTCGCCTCGTTGGAGTCCAGATAGCCAAATCATCAGTTTCATTTATTCTGGGCGCGCTTTCCACGATACTTTTTGGATGGTCGCCAATAGCCCAGGCGCGATACTCACCCGCCTAAGCGAGAAAGCCAGCCTCACCCTCGACCATGTGTGGTTTCCAGATGGCAGTGCCATGTTGGCATCCGTCCGTAATTTGCGTGATGTGCAACAAAATTACTTGTGGGTGATACCCCTCATCGGCAATGCCGATAATAGCGCCACGATTTTCATTAATGACCCGCTTTTCGCTTATACCGATTTTCCCCGCTTTAGCCCTGACGGGCGCTATTTGGCGTTTCGTAGTGAGTATCACTTGGTCATCTATGACCTCTCACATGGCACATGGGTCTTCTATGATGAAGATGCGTTGGGCAATACACCACCTGTTTGGTCGCCTATCGGTTATGCTGGTGAGGGTAATTGTTAGGCATCCTAGACAATATTCTAGCGGAGTTATAACCAATGTACTGCCTGTTTTCTTAGAAAACTGTTGTAAAATGTTGCATATTACAAAGTGAGAATCCCCATGCCTGCGGGTAGGGGTATCCATACCTGAGGTTTCCATGACAGACCAAGTTTTACTGAGTGCCGACCGCAATAATATAGAAGAGTGTATAGACCTCGCCCTCGAGGTGGGTGTTGGGGTCGAGCTGATGACATTTGCCTATCCCGAGATCCTCGATGGCAACTGGAAGCAAACCGTCTCGACTTATAACGCCATCTTGCGCCCTGTGCGTGCGCCCATCACCCTACATGGTCCGTTCATGGATTTGGTCTCTGGTAGCCCAGATGAACTCATCAATCATGTGTCGATGCAACGGTATCAACATGCCATTTATATCGCCTCTGAATTGGGCATTAAAATCGTCAATTTGCACGCCAATTTCATCGGCTCATTGCATAATAGCAGTTATCGACGGGGTTGGCATGAGCGCAATGTCGGCTTTTGGCATAATATGGCAGAAACCGCTAAAACCAACGGCGTGACCATCGTCCTCGAAAATATGTGGGAATACGAACCGAGCATCATCGGCGATGTCTTGCGCGAGGTGAATCATCCGCACCTCAAAGCCTGTTTGGATATCGGTCATGCGCGGGTATTTGGTGATAAACATCACACCATCGCCGATTGGATCCAACACCTCGCCCCATGGCTCATCCATACCCACCTGAATAACAACAATGGCGTGATTGATGAGCATTATGGGTTCGATTGGCAGGATGGGGTGTTAAATTACAACGAGATTTTGCCCATGCTCCGCAAATTAGAGCATCCGCCATATTTCTGTTTAGAGATGTGGCAGGTGAGCGATATGCGCCAAAGCCTGCATTATTTTCAACTGGATAAGATGTTACAGGGGTAAAATAAAACAATCGGCATGACACCGATTGTTTTTGGGGTGTGAGCATGGAGAGATTCGAACTCCCGACTTTTTGGTCCGTAGCCAAACGCTCTAATCCACTGAGCTACATGCCCATTTTGTAAAAACAAATATATCATACCTTAGGGGTGTGGTCAAGACTGCAATTGGTCGCTATCGGATATAAACAAGTGGCTTGATTTTAACGCATAATCCACGTCAGGCGCACCCGTCCATTACGCCCCAAAAAGTCGCGTACATGAATGGTGTAATCGCCTGTGGTGATGATATTCAAATCGGCGATTTGTGCATCTAGCACGCCTAATGCCAAATCGGTGCTGGTGTGGTCATCATTTTGGGCGATTCGCCTGCCATCTGGCGCAGTTATCCACAACAATGGGTCGAGTGTGTTGGATAAGTCTTGTGCGCTGATGGTGATGATATCCCCCGCCTGCAAACGGAGTGTATGGGTGAATATGCTGTATGGTGGCAGATGAAAATCCCACCCATTGGGGATGTCTATCTTACCAAATGGGTCTGATTGACGAATGATGATTTCAAACGCGCCCGCATATATCCCGCCATAGGTGTCGGCACGAATGACATAATCGCCATCATCCAATAGGCGGATATGGGATAGTTGGGCATTTCTGTCATCATGACGACGGTCATCATTATAGGCGAGGCGCTTCCCCCTCACATCCCAAATTTCGAGGATCGGATTATTCAGGGCATCCTCTATATTCGATAGGCTAGTCATGGTGATGGTGACGGTTTCGCCCTCTGTGCCAGCATAATAAAAAAATTGTGGTGATATGCCATCCAGTTCAAAGCGTGTTGGTGTATCTAATGTCAACCATTGCCGTGAGTCATCCGTGCTTGCTAACAGGACGAAAGTACCTGTTAAAATGAGCAAACAAACGGGCAATAGGTGGCTAAGACGGGGCATAAATCGTTTATCCTTTCTGGCGCATCGGCTATAATGGTGGTTATATTGTGTTAGATAGTTCGCCGAATGTCAATTTTCGGATTGGATAGATGCTGATGATACAAAAAATATCTTTTAGCTTGATATTGGTTATGTTATTGATTTTAGCGGCGTGCGGTGGCGATACGACTGAACCAGTTGCCAGCATCCCCACCGCCACCTTGCAACCGCTATTCAGCCTCACACCAGAATTGACCGCGACACCCGTCTCCACCCGTACCCCATTGCCGACCTTCACCTTCACTCCATCACCGACCTTTACGCCGTCTATCACCCCTGTGCCACCGAGTCCAACACCCACACCGCCGATTATTGGGCGGATCCAAGGCACACAGCGCATCAATGTACGCAACGGTCCCGGTGAAGGATTTGAGGTGATCGCCACACTCACACCCGGTGACGGTGTGCAGATATTGGGGCAAAATACGGCGGGTGATTGGTTTAATATTTTGTTGAGCGATGGCAGACAAGGGTGGGTCTCGGCGCGGTTGGTATCGGTACAAGCCACCCCCACACCACCCCCATCATTCACCCCAACACCCGACCAAACTTTATTGGCATTGGGTACACCCTTGCCAACGGCACTCATCGGCGGGGGGACAATCACCCCAACACCACCTTTAGCCGCCGTCTCGGCGACACCGCTCGGCACACAACCTGTCCAAGTGGTGAATACCCCAACCACCACCGCGCCGTTCATCCCTGTCATCCCCGATGTGAATGTCAGTGTGATTAATCAGACGGCGACCGCTTTGGCGGGCAATATCGTACAGGTGTCGCCACCGCCGACCTTCACCCCTGCGCCGAATCAACCAATTATCCCCAGCAACACACCCGACCCCAATAGCAATATACCCCCGACCGTATCATCGGGTGTGACACCTGTCGCGGGCGATAACCCAGTCGTGCAACAAGGTGTGCGTGTATTTGCTCTGTGCGATAACCCCAACCTCCGCATCTCTGCGCCGACCAATTTGGCGGCGGGGTCGACTATCATCGTATGGTGGAGCTGGATTGTGGTCGCCAATAGCGAAGAGAGCGCCCGTGCTTTGATTAATCAGCATGAGGCGGCGGTGCGTTATGAGGTGCGCGTCAATGATGTATTGCTCGATAACTGGCGACAATATGGCGTGCCGAATATCACACAGACAGGGACGAATAGTTATTCTAAATCGTGGTTTGTGCCGTTTAATCAGACGCTCACCGCGGGGACGTACCGCATCACCTATCGGGCAACATGGGCGAATGCCATTAGCGATGGCAAAGCCAATTACGGACCAGGGACGCTCAATTTGACCGAAGAAGGGTCATGTACATTTGTCGTCCGTTGATGAAAACAGGGGGATGAACGGCTCATCCCCCTGTTTGATTATAGGTTGTTGTCTTCAAACGCCAGCGCATCAGCAGGTGTGCCAGTGGCGGCTTGCATGAGCATGATCAGGCGATTCGCCATCGCCGATGGGTCGGGATGAATGCCGTCTTGGAGCAATGCCGTCTCGAAGATTTGCTCAATCACCGCATCGACCAGCGCTGTTTGCCCACTATTGATCAAGCCTGTCAGGTTATGCAACAAGCCATGACGTGGATTCAGTTCCAAGATTTTCACAGGCAGTTGATAATCTTTATCTAACAAGCGGTTAATGCGATAGGCATAGCGATTATTGCCCGTCTCATCGCTCACCAAGCGGGCAGGGCTGTTGAAGATTGCCTTGCTTTGGCGCACATCGCGCACCCGATCGCCCAAAATGGTCTTGAAGCGCGCTTGCAACACCTCGAAGCTATCGCCCTCTAGGGCGGGCGTGTCTTCTGGTGGGGTCTGAATTTCGCCAATGTTGCTCAGGTCGATATCGCTCTCATCCACACTGCGGATTTTATGCCCTTTGTAATCGGTCAAGCCCATGAGCATGGCGGCATCTACGGGGTCGGTGAAATACAACACCTCCACACCGCGTTGGCGGAAGGCATCGAGATGCGGGCTACGGCGTGCGCTATGAAAATCATCGCCGATGATGTAATAAATATCATCTTGGTTTTCTTTCATGCGCTCGACATAATCGGCGAGGCTATGAAACGATTGTGGGTCATCATCGTGTGTTGAATTGAAGAACAACAACGGCTCGATATCGGTCTTATCGCTGGGCGCGACCACCACCCCTTGTTTGATGAGCCGACCAAATTCGGCATAAATTTTCAGATACGTCTCGCGTTCTTTATTCGCCAACCGTCTGAGTTCAGACAGCACCTTGCTCGTCAGGGTCTTTTTGAGTGTTGCCATGACCCGATTTGCCTGCACACTTTCGCGGTTGACATTCAGGGGCAAATCTTCGGTATCCACCACCCCTTGCACAAAACTGAGATATTCGGGGAGCAAATCTTTGCAATATTCTTGGATGAGGATTTTACGGGCATATAATTTTAAGCCCACCTCTTTGCGGAGGCTGAACATGGTTTGTTCGCCTGATGACGGGATATAGAGCAGGGCATAAAATTGCAATGGCACATCGGCACGCATGTGAATTTTATGCAGGGGTTCGTTGAAATCCATTGTGAAGGCGCGGTAAAAATCGATGTATTTTTGTGCTTCGATTTCATCGGGGGATTGTCGCCAGAGCGCCGTCTGTTCGTTGGTGGGGTTTTCGTCATCATCGACATAAATGGGGAAGGCGATATAATCGGAATGTTTGCGGATGATTTGCTTAATCCGCCAATTTTGCAAAAATTCGGCATCTTCCTCTTTAATATGCAAGATGATATCCGTCCCACGATTTTGGCGCTCGGCGGGCATGACGGTATAACTCGAATCGCCAGTGGCTTCCCATGCGTAGGCGGGTTCATCGGGGATATATGATTTCGAGACCACGCGCACTTTATCTGCTACCATGAATGCCGAATAAAACCCGACCCCGAATTGACCGATGACTTCGGCGGCGTTGGTCGCACCATTTTGCCCGGCTTTCATGGCTTCGATGAATTGTTTCGCGCCACTGCGGGCGATTGTCCCCAAATTGTTGATCATATCCTCGCGGGTCATGCCGATACCACTATCACTAATGGTGAGCGTTTTGGCTTCGGGGTCGATTTTGACCTCGATATATAACTCCGCATCGGCATCTAACACATTCTGATTGGTCAGAAGTTCAAATTGCACCCGATTTAGCGCATCAGAGGCATTCGAGATGAGTTCCCGCAAAAAAATTTCGCGGTCAGAATACAACGAATGGATGAGGATGTCGAGCAATTGTTTAATTTCTGCTTGGAATGAAAAAGTTTGTGCATCAGACATAAAAAACTCCCATGAACGTACTCGGTTGTACATTTACGCGAGTTATTGTAATGCCTGTCTATTAGATTTGGGTAAAAAATTTAGCCTCTATCCCATATCGGTTCGTTATTCAAAATCCGCTTCACCTGTTCGATGAACACATCCACTTTGAGGGGATAGCCGATGAAGCTATGAAAACCTGCTTGCTTGGCGCTCGCCATCTCGTTGGTATACACGGTACAAGCGACAATCGGCACAGTCAGCCCCAACTCGTCATGAAGAATATCGAATACCTGAAAGCCGTTATATTGGGGCATATCGAGGTCTAAAAAGACGATATCCAGTTGTGATAAAGAACGGGCAACATCATAGGCTTGTGATGGGTCTTGAATGGCGGTGCAGGTGATATTCGCTTCTTTAAGTAAGCGCGTCATCACTTTGATATTCATTGGGTTATCATCGACAATCAAGGCATGAGGCATTGGTTTTATTTATCCCCCTAAAACACGCGCCATTCGGGTTCACCGCGCAATATCTTATCTAAGCTATGTGCAAAAATTCGTTGGTTAATCGGTTTGGCTATCAATCCATTAAATCCAGCTTGGCGCAATAAGACAATTTCATCATTCATCACACTCGCCGTCAGGGCGATGATGGTGGCATCCTTAAAGTGTGGATGCTGACGCAATTCTTTCAACATGCCAAATCCATCAACCGGTCTGACATGAATATCCAAAAAAATCAGTGTGGGTGTTGGGTTAATCTCTAACACCCGCTCCATCAAATTATGACTATCTTTGAAGATGGTGACATGTTCATACCCTAAATCTTTTTTGAGCAAAAATTCTAACACCCGTCGGCTCATCGGGTCATCTTCGATATATAACACAGACTGGCTCATATCTGTCCCTCTTTCTGTTTCATAGTGCGTTCAGTTGGTTTGAGGTGAGCTGGTTTGATAGGTAGTTGGACAAAAAAGGTTGCCCCCGCGCCGAGCGCACTTTCCACCCATAATTTGCCACCATGCGCCTCTGCCAGTCGACTCGATATCGGCAATCCCAAGCCCGTCCCACCTTTTTCCATGCCGATGCGGGTTTGTTGAAAATTTTGGAAGATGAGCGATTGCTCTTCTGGGGCGATTCCTGGTCCAGTATCGGCAACGCTGATGAGTAGCGTATTCTCTTGTGGCTGATGTTTGGCACTCAATGTCACCTTGCCTGTATCGGTGAATTTGCAAGCATTCGCCACTAAATTGAGGATAATCTGAAAGACGCGCTGACGGTCGGCGGTGATGGGGGGCAAATCCGATGCGATGTCCGTGACAAATTCAACAGGTTTATCCCCCAAGATCATTTTAGCCATTGAGGCGATTTGTTTGAGTTCGCCAGCCAAATCGATATCTGCCTCGATGAATAATTCCAATGCGCCCGCCTCGATTTTGGATATGTCGAGTACATCATTGATTAAACCAAGCAGATGTTCTCCACTGGTAGTGACTTGTGAGAGCAATTCGACTTGTTCTTCATTCACATCACCCGCCATACCGCGTACCACAAATTGGGTGAAATTGAGAATAGCATTGAGCGGGGTACGCAATTCATGACTCACGCTGGCTAAGAATTGCGATTTAACCTTGTTGGCAATTTCTGCGCTCGCACGGGCTTTTTCGGCATCGGCTAATGCCTGTTGTAAATCGTGTGTTCGTTGTTCAACACGGCTTTCTAGTTCACGATTGAGTTGTTGCAATTCCCCTTGTGCTAACATCAACTGACGGTTGCTACGAGTGATGACAACAATAACTGCTATCATGAAAACCATCAAACCCAATCCTGTGAAGGCAATGGCGATGAACAGGTTCTGCAACTGCTCTAATACCAGTGCGGTATTGCGATTCAGTTCACCCGCTTGGGCTTTGCGTAATACTTCATTGCGCGTGCTTAAATCGGACCAAGTGGTTTCATAGCTATCTAAATCCTCAATAAGCACCATACGCCCTTCGGGGTTATTGCCATTGGCGATGATTTCTAAGACACGCGGTTGAAGTTCCTCGCGCCAAGTGGTAATCGCCGCTTGGGTTTCGGCACGTAGTTCAGGTGAAAGGGTGTTTTGGGTGAATGTATTGCCGATACCGTTGATGCTATTATTGACAAATGCGCGTTTTTCATCAATCTCTGCACTGGTGCTATCGGTGCGGATGAGTTGATTTTGCAAACGCAACAGATGCCGTTGGATGATGGTGAATGGGCGCTGGCTAAAATCGATGTTGGCTTGTGTGATGACCGTATTGGTTTGCATTTGTTCAATACTGGTCAACACAAACATACCTAGCACGATTAATGCCGTTGCTAATGCCAATGCCAAGAACAATACCCCCCCGCGTGATACCGCCGAACGGAGCGGTGATGTGGCTGATGATAGATGGTTGTTTGGGGTTGGTTTATCGGATGACAATGGTCTTCACACTCCATATCCAGCGCGGATCATAAACAGACGGGTCGAGGTTATAAAATCCATACGGATAAACAAACCGTGTCGGTCCAAAAGCATCTAACCCCATGCGCTCGCCATTGGTCATGGTGGCTAATAAAACGGGATATTGTTGTATATCTGACAGGGGTATCTCGACACGGTAATCATCATAAGCGGTGATGACTAATTTGCTGGCTTCGGCAGGGATGCCGACCAGTTCTAATAAATCTCGCACTAAAATACCCCGAAAAGTTGCTTCTTCGCCAATGGCTTGTGAGTCCATCACGCGATATTCAACCACACCGAGCGCTTCGAGCGTTTCGATGTCAAATCCGATTGGATCCCCATCACCCACTTGGATGGATAAAACGGCATTCTCCACCGATGTCGGTAGAGCATTTAAGGTCTTTTCAGTGATGCGCGTATAAACAGGGGTTGGGGAGTTTGCTATATCATTCGATGCAGGTGTGTTATTGCCACATGCTGAGAGTACGCTGATGACCAATAACGCTATGCAAAACCGCGATATGAATATCATATATCTCTCCTCAATGTTCTGCGAAGGCGATTTTCATGGGTGAACTATAACATATCTTGAGGAGAGATACAAAAGTTTATTCTCTAATTCATGGGCGCTCTACGGTATACGAGGCGGGTTCTCGATATTCATTTACGCTGAAGATTACTGTTTGGCTGGTCTCTTGTGTGCCATCGGCACGGGTGGCGATGACATACAGTTCATATTCGCCGAGCGCCAATTGCCACCAATAATCAAACGGGGCGTTGGTATCGGTGCTGATGGTCTCGCCATTCAATATGAAGGTGACATGTTGTGTATCGAGTGGCGTGGCGGCACGGAAGCGTACCCGTTGGGTTTCGATTGGCACACTGGGCGAAATTTGGAATATCGAATAGGGGTCTGGTGAGAGCAGTCGCGTGCCTTGTATCTCATTGGGCAAGGTATATACTGCGCCTGTTGGCACTTGACGCACACCAGTGCGTAAGCCCCATGCTTGCGCTTCTTGGGGTAATATCAAGAATACCCGCTCCACCCGATTTTCGGGCGGGGTGCTGGCATCGGCTAATTCCCCTGTGCGGTTATCTAAGATGAATGTCTGATACAGGTTGTCGTATTCCGTGGGGACTGTGCCTTCGATGAACCATTCCATACGCCGTTGTGGGCAAGCCGATGTGGGCAACAAGCCACTGATATGACACACTTCTGCCCGCACTAAGCCCTCTGGCACATCAAATTCGAGTTTGGGTTGCCCCAATAACACCGCTCGCATAAACTGATTCCAAATCGGTCCCGCCCCTGTGACCCCCGTGGAGTCAATCATTGGGCTGTTATCGGCATTGCCAACCCATACCCCAACAACCAGATTGGGCGTATATCCGACAACCCAATTGTCGCGCATGTCGGTGGTTGTGCCTGTTTTGGCGGCGCTGGGACGGTCGATTCTGAGGGCGCTGTTCAATCCAAAACCACCCATACGAGCATAATTATCGCTGAGAATATCGGTAATGAGGAATGCCACCCGTTCATCCAACACACGATTTTCCAGTGGTGGGGCTTCCCATGTGTAGAGCGTCTCGCCATCGGCGGTGACGATGCTGGTGATGAGGCTTGGGGTGATTTTATATCCCCCATTGGGGAAGATGCTATAGGCTTGTACCATGTCGATTAGGCGCACCTCGCCACCACCCAGCGTAATCGATAAATCCACACGGGTGTTATAAATCAGGTTGGTCATGCCCGCATTGGCAGATAGCTTGACCATCTCGCTGATGCCCACATACTCTAGGGCTTGTACGGCGGGGATGTTATAAGACGATGCCAACGCCTCGCGCAATGATACAGGACCGTGTTCGACCAACCCATAATTGGCAGGTACATAACTTTCCAGTTTGCGCGTGACGAATGGGGTTTTCACATCCAACAACATGGTCGCGGGGGTCATGGGATGCTCTAAATTGGGGTTCATCGCCGCGGCATAGGTGAATGGTTTGAGGGCGCTACCCGGTTGCCGATAGGCATATGCCGCATTCAATGCGCCATCGATGGTCTCATCGAAATAATCGGGACTGCCCAATAACACACGAATTTGCCCGGTATACGGATCCATCGCCACCAACGCGCTGTTATTGGCATTCGCTGGTGTGTCATTGATCGATGCGGGATGATTGAGGGCATTCAGTTGGCGACGCATGATGCTTTGGGCGGTGTTTTGCCAATCTAAATCGATGGTGGTGATGACCTCTAGCCCGCGGGTATACAATGCTTCGGGATATTGTCGCTCTAGAATCGCCCATACCGCCATGACGGCATGGGGTGCTTGGATGGGGAAGCGCGTGGCGGCGAATTGCAATTCATCACGCAAGGCAGAATCGGCTTGTGCTTGGGTGATATATCCGTTTTGTACCATCAAGCCCAATACCACCTTCTGGCGTTCTTTGGCATGTTCGAGGCGGGTGATTGGATCGTAATAACTGGGATTTTGGAGCAAACCCGCCAATAGGGAACATTCCGCCAACGATAACGCATCGGCAGATTTCGCAAAGTAGGTGCGTGATGCCCCTTCTAAGCCATATGCGAGGTTGCCAAAATAGACCTGATTCAGATAAATCTCTAAAATTTGCTCTTTGCTATATGCCATTTGCAATTGCAATGCCAATGCCATCTCTTTCAGCTTGCGCTGAATCGAGCGTTCCATGCGGTTTGATGGGTCGAGTAGCAATAAACGGGCAGTTTGTTGGGTGATGGTGCTACCACCAGCCAACACTTCGCCACCGCGCAGATTAATCCACAGCGCCCGCACCATGCCGATAATATCCACCCCCGCATGATAATAATAATTGGCATCTTCAGTGGCAATGACCGCATGTTGACAATGGGTGGGCATCTGGTCGAGTTCGATCGTCTTATTCAAGCCGTTATATTCACCGGGCGGGCGAATGTCGTACAATAATTTGCCATTGCGATCATAAATGCGCGTGGCGGGCAATTGAAATCCGCGTTCTAGGTTATAAATTGAGGGTAAATCGGCGAACACATAAAAATAGATGAATATGCCGAATGCCGTGAATAATGTCCCTAAAATCAGCAGGACTTTTTGTAATCGTGACCGTTTTTTGAACCAACGCCAAACTCTCATTGTGCGCCTTCCCCTTACGACATGGATTCACATCCATATAAAATCGTGCGATATAAACTCATTCTACGCCATATCAGATAATCGGGGTCGCACGGTTAGATGATGATTGGGCTACGCTCACACAACGGCGGGTTAAATTTCAAATCCTTCATGATGATAAATAGCGATGAGCGCCTGTGGGAGCATCTGACGCATCATTTGATCCCGATTCACCAGATGCACAATCCACCGATGGGCTTGGTCGGTCAATAGATCGGCGATTTCGTGTGGGGTCATCCACCGATATTGCGAATGTTCTGCGCTGATACGAATGGGCATATCGGCATGTGGTAGGTGTGCGCCATAAAATACGCCGATGAGTTCGTTGTCGGGTATTGGCTCACCCCGATAAAAATGGGTCGTGCCGATGAGCATGTCGAGGATGATCGGCACGCCAATTTCTTCTTGCACTTCGCGCAGGGCGGCTGTTTCAAACCCTTCACCCTGATCCACACGTCCCGTGATACACTCCCAATTGCCTGCACCGACATCTTTGGTGCGGGCGCGTTGGAGCATCAGATAGGTGTTATCGGCAGGGTTATAAATCAGCACACCTACACCACCTAAAAATTTACCAATGCTCATGAATCTGCTCCTGATGATTTTTTGGGTAAACGAATGGTGAAGGTTGTCCCTTCATTCACTTGGCTATCGACATGGATGTTGCCATGATGTAAATCGACAATGGTCTTGACAATCGGCAAGCCCAAACCAGTGCCACGAATGCCACTTTGATTGGCGGTCTTTGCCCGAAAAAAACGATGAAAAATATGGGGCAGGTCATCCAGATGAATGCCGATACCGGTATCTTTCACCATGATAATCACATCATCTGCTGTTTCGTCTAATGATAATATCACCGTGCCTTTACGGGTATAACGAATGGCGTTGCCCAATAAATTCAAGAAGATGCGTTCCAATTCATCGGCTAATCCTTCATACCAAATCGGAGTATTGGGATGATGATAGACCAGTTGCAGATGATTTTGTTCGGCAATTGGATGAAACATCTGATACACCGCATTGCCCATTTCGGTCAGGTTGATAATTTGTTTTTCGCCGATACGGTTGCTATCGAGCCGAGATAGGGTGAATAAATCATCAACCATCGCCGATAGTTGTTGGGCTTGTTCTCTGAGTTCGTTCATATATCGTTTGCGTGTTGTGTCGTCTTGCACACGCTCTAACAATTGTATTTTGAGGATGAGCGATGAAATGGGTGTCTTGAGGTCGTGCGAGGCATCGCGCACCATGTCTTGGAGCAGAGCGACTCGTTCCTGCGCCGATGTCAGGGCGATTTGTTGCTCTTTCATTTGTTGCTGAAGCAATTTGAGGGTATTTTTGATGCCGCCGAACATGCCGAATAACATATCGAATGTCGGACGTTTGTCTTTGCCACGATAGTCGCTCAATTTGGGGGCTATCTTCACCAGATAATATGTGACCATTGGCGCAATCAATAACCCCGACATGGTCTTTGCCAATACATCACCCGGTAGCCACAATTGAAAATGAGGTGTCCCCAAATTGGCGAGCAAATTGAATAAGACCGAGTCTGTCCATAAGGCGATAATCAAGGCAAAACCGATGGTTATCCACATCGGAAAATGGGGGAATACATTTCGGATCCCCTGATACAAAATGGTCATCAAAAACAAATTGATAAAAAATGTCACTGTTGATGCGATTGCACCACGCAAAAATTGCAGGTTAATCAGGTCTGTTTGCATGAGCAAGCCTGTGATAGGCATGGGTGTATCTGAAAGCCCGATGTAAATTAATAAAAATATCAACACGGTAATCACAAGGATGTTGACCCCTGTGAGGGCATACAACACCAGTTGGGCGGGGGCTGTGCCGTTAGCGATATACAACACCAAAATCGATACCAGTAATATCGGCACAAAAACATGCGCCCCTGTGCGAATGACGATGCCCGGAAATGGCTCAATGAATAGGGCGAGCAATTCGGCAAAATTGAGGATAGCAATGATGGCAGAGATATAAAACATGAATGGTGCAAGCCCAATTCGTGGTGAAAACCAATGCAACAGCAACATTGCACCCGTGAACAACCATAGTTGAATAATCAAGACCAACAAGTTTGCCATTGTTTGCTCCCTCTGTCGTTGGAGACGATAACCATATCATAACGTACATTGTCACAAATAAAAAAGCACAGGTATATACCCGTGCTTTCCAATGAGCATCATGTTTGGTCTATAACCCCATTGCCGAGCGCAATGTGTTACAGGCGGGGCAGGTGTTATTGGGGCGAATAATCGCATAACCCGCCATGGGATCGTCATCATAACGGGTGAAATCCACATTCCACACAATCAACAGGCGCACACGCCCACTGCTCCGTGCCTGACGGACTGCGCCCGCCAGCCATTCAGCTTGTTGGGTGACGGTGGTATTCGCCGCCCATGAGAAGGCGGCGGGTAATGGACCGAAGCCTTCTGGCGAGAGATACCCCAATTCGGTGAAGCACAAGGCTTTACCGGGGAAGGTTGTCGAGTACACGCTGACCATCGTTGGATAGTAGCGCGAATAATGACTGCTGTTGCCACGCGGGTCGCCCGATGTGGCGGTGGGGGGCAAAATGCCTTCGTTATAATGGATGCCCACGCAATCCATGAAGTTTGCCGCGCCACTATTCGCCATATCGCGGATGAAGCGGTCATCATTCACCACACGACCAGGGAATGCCCCTTCTGCACCCGTTGGGGCAGGGGCGGCGCTGATCACCAACACATTGCGGTTGGCATTTTTAATGGCGGTATATCCTGCGCGGAGCATTTCAGTATATGCCGCGCCACTAATCTGCCCCGCGGGCCACTGGCGGTCGATATTCGGTTCATTCCACACTTCGATCCCATCGGGATTGAGCGCCGCCACACCCGCGAGGAATACCGCAAAATCTTGGATGTATTGTGAACGATTCGCCCCTAATTGACCAGGGTCGCCCGTGATGCCTAACAAAATTTTGAAGCCCATGCTTCGTGCTTGGTCAATCATCGGTTGGGCGATGCTAGCCGGTTGCCCTTGCGACCAGAAGAGTTGTTTCTTGACCCATGTCATGCCCGCACCGCGCATTTGGTCGGGATAACGGAAGCCATCGACATGCCCGCCGAGTTCAAAGCCACCTGCCACAGGTGGATTGCTCGGTGGTGGATTGGTCGGAGGGGTTGTGGGCGGAGGTGTGGATGTGCCACCTGTGATTTGCAATACTTGACCAGGGTAAATCAGGTTGGGATTGGCGATATTATTGGCAGAGGCAAGTGCCTGTACGGTTGTGCCGAATTGACGGGCGATGCCACCGAGCGTATCACCCCGTTTGACGGTGTAGGTGGTGGTTGTTGGTGGCGGATTGGTCGGTGGCGGATTGGTCGGTGGTGGGGTTGTGCCACCTGTGGGGATGATGAGTCGTTGCCCGACAAAAATCAGGTTGCGATTCGAGATATTATTGGCTTGTTGGATGGCGGCTATCGAAACCCCATATCGTAACGAGATGCGATATAAATTTTCGCCCGGTTGCACGACATGAATGGTTTGTCCGGTATTTTGGGTCTGGTCTTGTGCAAGGCTCACACTCAGGCTGGTGAAGGCGAACATCACCAGCAGGAGCAGAAGAGCAGGGGTTAATCTACGCATATTGCCTATGCCTTTCTGAAAAAAAGAAGATGAACAGTATCTGATATCAGTGTAACATAAATC
>PGTJ01000474.1 GCA_002794515.1 Phototrophicales bacterium | reverse complement strand
GAGATAATATTCAAAGTGGTCATGACGCATTTTTTGACGGGCAATTGGTTCAAAATCGCCCAAATTGGTCGGCTTGAATGGGATAGTCATTGGGGTATCCTCTCTATGGTGATCTAAAGCAGGACATGTTGGGTTTATCATAACATAAACAAGCGTTGCTGGTGAATGATGACAACATCGATACAACTTGATTAGACCTTCGTTGGATTCACGTTAATCCCCGTCATTTTTATCATAATTTTGTGTTTAATAGTATAAGGACAAAAAAGATTTTTTACACACAAGGAAAATAATGACGTGGCGACCATTTTTGCACCGAAAACAGATGATGTTATTACACCGATAACCAATACACCCGAAACCCCAACTGTGCCAGATTCGCCCATCCCGAAGGGTCTGACCGATGAAGAAGCCAAAATACGGCGCGAACGCGGTCAGGGGAACGATGTCAAAATCAAGACTAGTCGTAGTTATTGGGAAATCTTCCGCCAAAATGTCTTCACGTTCATCAATAATGTGTTATTTTTCATCGGCTTTGTCATGATCCTGCTCGGATTATGGGGAGATGCCTTCGTCAGCGTGGGCGTGGTCATGCTCAATGTGGTGGTGGGCATTGTGCAAGAATTTCGGGCAAAAGCCAAACTCGACAAAATCTCCCTGCTCACCCGCCCCAAAGCCAGCATCATCCGCAACGGTCAGAAGCGCGAAGTCGACCCAACCGAGATTGTCTTGGGCGATATTATCCTCGTCAGTCCTGGCGACCAAATCGTTGTGGATGGTGTGGTTGTCGGCGATGGCAAAATGGATGTGGATGAATCGCTCCTGACAGGCGAATCAGATTTGATCGCCAAACAAAAAGGGTCACAGGTGTTCTCTGGCAGTTTTTGTGTGAACGGGAGCGCCCTGTATGAGGCGACCAAAGTCGGGCTAGATAGCTTCGCCAACAAGCTGACCTTACAAGCCAAACAATTCCGCATAGTGCGTACACCGCTTCAACAAGACATCAACCTTGTGGTGCGCGTGTTGCTATTCGTGGCGGTAGTGATGGGCATCTTATTCGCCGTTGCTTATGCCATCGAAAATGTGTCGGCGGTACAAAGTGTGCAATCCGCCGCCGTGATTGCCGGGTTAGTGCCTGCGGGTCTCATCTTGATGACGACCACATCTTATGCAATGGGCGCATTACGCATGTCGGGCAAAGGGGCGCTCATCCAACAAGCCAATGCGGTTGAGTCATTGAGCAATGTGGATGTGTTGTGTTTAGATAAAACAGGCACGCTCACGGCTAATCGTATCCATGTCCATGCCATTCATCCATTGACCGTATCTAAAGGCGAGCTAGAGGCGATTTTGGGGGATATGGCACGGAGCGCCACTGGCGGAAACCGCACCAGCGAGGCGATTGCGCTGGGTTGTGAGGGCATCAAACGCCCATTTATTGATGAAATTCCGTTTTCATCGGCGCGTAAGTGGAGCGCATTGGTCTTTAATGATGAAGAACGGCGTGGCACATATGTCATGGGCGCGCCAGAGATGTTACAAACTTATCTGGACGAAAAAGCCGATTATGGCAAAAAACAGATTGATGAATGGTCGAATATGGGCTTGCGCGTGATTTTGGTGGTGCATAGCCCCAGCACGCATAGCCTACGCG
>PGTJ01000341.1 GCA_002794515.1 Phototrophicales bacterium | reverse complement strand
ATCGGTCGGATGACGGTCGGTATTCCCGCCAGCGGGGTTACGGTCGGTAGCGGCGAGGTTATCGGGCGTATCGTTGCGGAAATCAATCGCCCGAATCAATCGGATATTGTGGCTGGTGCTGTTTGCATAATTCCCACCAGGACTATCGGTGAAGGAGTGTGTGCCACGATAACTCATGTTGTTGACACGCCACCATTGACCCGATGGCAACCAGTTATCGATGCCTTCTTCTGCACCGTCATAGAATGGATAATCTAAGAAGCGATCGACACCTTTACGATGCAGGCGAATATTATCAATCCACCAACCGGGTCGGGTCGTTGATTGTGCATCGGTATTCGAGCGGACTAATACCGCAAAACGCAAATAGAAGGTATCAATCGGGATGCCGTTGGTATCTTTGACTTCTTTGAGATTAATATCAATAGGAGTCAAGGTACGACGATCTGCCGATGGCGAGCCAGAAGTCAGACCTGTATGAATCTCGCCCGCAGGACGACCAGGATTGAGCAGGTTATCACCAGGGATAACGCGCCATACGGTATCGCCCACAGCACGGTATTGCACTTCGAGGTTGGTATAACTACCCACAAAGTACCCCGACATGAACGACAACATCGGGTCGCCAGTATCGCCTTCATCATCAACACTTGATACCGAGCGCGACACGGGGGCAATCAGCTCAATATAGTGAATCCGCAATTGATTATTCGCTGTGCTACCACCATCCGATTCAGAGAAGCGATTATAACTCGCACCGGGATTGAGTTCCCACGAACAACAACTGGTCGGGTTGCCCAATGTATCGGGGTCTGTGACCACATTGTTGGCGGTTAAATCCCATTGCCCTGTAGTGACGAAGAAATCGCGTTGGCTGGGGTTATTCAAATCGAAGAACGCATTGGTGGATGCCGTTCCTGTGAACCCAAGCACAAGATTTTTATTGGGATTTTCGTTCCTGACCTGAATATCATCGACATACCAACGACGATTACCACCTGCTGTCGAGGATGCCTGCATGACAAAACGGAAGGTGAGGCGCTTGCCCGAAAAGTCGAGGGTGGTAGATGCGCCATTCGGAGCAAATGCCGTGAGGTTATTTAACGGAATTTCAGTGAATGTCCAGTTGTAATTCACACTCGACCCTTGTCGGAGTGGTATACGATACCATGTGGTCAGCGTGCGATCTATGGCATATGCCGAACCACCAACGGGGATATATTCTGCCACCTCAATCCAAGCAGAGAAAGATGAATGTCCTAAATCCCACACATCCCAGAAAGTCAAGCGAGGTTGCACGCCCGTTGGCACGGTGATAAAACCACGCAATTCCATATAACAACGCATGTTGTTGGGGATGTTGCCACCAACATACTCTTCCCACATATTCATGAGGGTATTGGAATCGGGTGTAGTCTTGGGACCCCAGTTACAATTCACCTGACCACCAGGGACGGCTGTACCCAAGCTATTGACGGCAGTATCATACGGATTGACCACCGATGTGATGTCGAGTTTGACCCCAGCACCACCACTGTTTTCGTAGTAATCCAATTGCAGGGTGTATGTGCCAGCTGGTACAGTCCGTAAAACAGAACCCGTGCTACCAAAACCTTGATCATTCCAATCATCAATGAGCAAACAACTGGTAGCAAAAGTTGAGCCATCACCCCAGAAATTCTGCCCCGATGATACCTGACCACTCACCACATTGGGTGTGCCTGAACCAGTGGCACAATTATCAGCATTCTGCCCCGCCGCCAACAGCCACAACCGCACACCATCATCAGCATCGAGTGTGAAACGTAATAATTGTGTGGTTTCGACATAAATCGAACGGGTGAATTTAATTGAGAAATTATTATGGGCAGATGACGAGGGCCATGAGTCCCTGGGACCAGTATTTTGATTCGTCCATACAGCATAGCTCGCACTCGGGAAATTAATTACGCCTTTAGCGGCTGGTCCGTAAATTTCGGTGTTAAATCCTTCAAATGCCAAATTCGCCGAGCTAAAACCACGCCCGACATAATACCGTCCATACCAATCGGCATATCCTAAGAATGGCGTGCTACCCAAACGGAAATCGGTGAGTTGGGTATCGTTTGCCGAGTTGCTATACGGATATGGGAATTCCACATCTTGCGGTGTGGGCGATGGGACGGGGGTATTGGTTGGCGCAGGGGTCGGCGTGGGTGTGATTGGTGTCGGTGTGCGTGGTGTTAAATCCGCAGGCGGAATAAGCGTCGGTGGGACGCGAGTCGGCGTGGGGATTTGCCGTTCCTCTAACGGGTTTTGTGCCACCCAGGTCACCGTGAGCCAAAAATCGACTGGGCTTTGCGGATTACGCACCTGATCTGGTGCTTCGCCCAACAGATTATAAACGGTATTGCTGAAAATTCGGCTAATCGCGGGACCAGTCGCCGCCAACGCAATGCCGAAAGCCAGCACGACTAATACAAGGATGAGGGCATATTCGATGAGCGATTGCCCACTCTCCTCTCTACGTTTGAAAAATGATGCCTTGCTTTTTATTGGGTGTTTCATCATAAACCAACCCTTTACTTCAATTTTCTAAATTGAACGATTTGGACGGTTGTTTCGTCTAAATATCCTGATAATATGTTACCTGATTATGGAGAAATATGGTGGCGTAAAATTGTCGGTAAGTTGTTCAAATGCCTATACAAAAATAAAGGAGGCACAAATATGTCTGCAAGGATTATTGATGGGCAAGCCGTAGCAGAGCGGATTCGCGCCCAAATCACACACGATGTCGAAACATTCAAATCACAATATGGT
>PGTJ01000546.1 GCA_002794515.1 Phototrophicales bacterium | reverse complement strand
CTCGGTGACTTCGCGCACTTGTTCATCCATCGCCGTTTTATTCATCTGAATTTGTAAATGTTGCATCTGAACTTGCACGTGGGCAAAATCATCGAGGACTTGTTCAAACTTGCGGGCATTGTTGATGGCGATTGCCGCTTGGTTGGCAAATGTCGAGAGGAGCGACAGGGTTTGGTCATCAAAAATCCAGCGTTGCGATTTATTATCGGCATATACCACACCAATCACCTCGCCCGATAGCACCATGGGGATACATAAAATCGCCAGCAGGTCATATGCCACCACGCTGGTCGCCCCGCGAAACCGACTATCTTCTTGGGCGCTGTTGGTGAAAATCGGCTTGCCTTCTAAGATAGTCGCTTCTATCACACTTTGGCTAAATAAAATTTCGCCCTCTTGGAGCGAGGCTTGTTCCCAATTGCGAGCCATGCGCGATTTATATTCGCCTGTGGTCTTATCATAGAGCATCAGATATGCCCGATTCGCCCCTGTCAATTCGATAACTGTATCCATCACGCGCTCTAGCACCTGTTCTAATTCTAATGAACTCGAAATCATGGTGGTCTTCTGGATGATGTCGCGCAATAGGTCAAAATATTTCTGATTCATCTCCGAGGCGCGTTCGGCATTGTTCAGTTGGCGGTTGAGTGTATCGAGGGCGATTTTTAGCTCACGGGGCATCTTCACACCTAAACTGACATCGGGCGGAAAAACACCATCTAGTGCGGCTTTGACTTGTTGTAATTGTCGCTTGGCGATGGTCAGGGGCGAAATTTCGCTGGTAGATTTATTGTCGGTATCGCTCATGGCGCGTATTTTCCTTTTAGCATGTTGATATATCTTAATTTTACGAATGTATATCCAATAAATCTAGCCAATATAAATAAATTGATACGCCGTTGCATTGACGTGATATGGTGGTTTAGATACAATTACTAGATAGAAGGTGTTAATCAGTAGAAATTGATAGAGACTCAATGTTATATCATATTTGGACTTTTGGTTGTCAGATGAATATGGCAGACTCCCAGCGCCTTGCCTCAGAGCTAGAGCGCATGGGACATTCCGCCACAGAAAATCCCGATGAAGCCGATATTTTTGTGGTGAATACCTGTGTGGTGCGCCAATCATCTGAAGATAAGGCGATGGGGCGGTTGTATTTGCTCCGCGATGTGAAGAAGAAATATCCCGAAAAAATTGTCAGTGT
>PGTJ01000755.1 GCA_002794515.1 Phototrophicales bacterium | reverse complement strand
CTGATAGACCGCCTGATTTTCATCCGCTCGATGGAAGACCGCGGCATCGAGGGCAGGCGCTTGCAATCCTTGACGCGCATCGCCAAAGTCGAGAAGAAAAATTTATATGCCCAATTACAAGCCTTATTCGCCGAGCTAGATAAAATTTATAACTCCAACATCTTCGCCATATCCGATATCGACCACCTCAAATTCAGCGATGTGGTGTTGCTCGATAACATCATCACGGGGTTATATGGCAATCAGACCACGGTCGAATACGATTTTAACGCCATCAGCGCCGATGTGTTGGGCGCGGTTTATGAGCAGTATCTCAGTTTTAAGGCACAAGACCCGCACGGCGAACAATCGGCAAAGAGCCACAAGCGCAAATCACAAGGGATTTATTACACCCCACAATTCATCGTGCGCTATATCATCCAAAATACGCT
>PGTJ01000209.1 GCA_002794515.1 Phototrophicales bacterium | reverse complement strand
TCTTAGCCTTGTGGACGGTGGGCATCGTCTCTGCACAAGAAACACCACCCCCGCCATCGCCACCATACTCATCTATTTACCCCGATTCAACCTATGTCATGACCCAAGAACAAATCATCGGGGCTTTTGCTGTGCGCCTTTGGCAAGACCCGACTGCCGATGAATTCATGTTTAATCATATTGCCGTTATCCAATGGAACAGCGATTTTGGTGGTGGTTATATCCAAATCGAGAGCGTATCGCAAATTAATCCACTCACAGGCATGGATATTAACGGCGATGGATATGCCGATGTCATCATCGAGACGTATACGGGCGGGGCGCATTGTTGCACATCGGCACATATATACACCTTGCAACCACAAAATCCTGTTCAAATTTATCTGCACCGCGAGTCGAATTGTGGGGTGAATTTGGTGGATTTTGACTTGAATGGCATTTACGAAATTTTGACCTGTGATGATAGTTTCGCCTATCAGTTTTGTCCATATGCCACATCATATCTTGTTACGGTGGTATTGGGGTACGATTTTGCCATGATGCGTTATGTCCCTCAGACCAGTCAATATATGACCTATACCGATTTCAGCCAGCGGATCAAAAATAATATGAACACCGCCGAAAACGCCGTCCCTGGTGGTTTTGGTGAATGGGATAACACCACCAAATGTCAAATATTGCCCATTGTGCTAGATTATTTATATACCGGTCAAACAGATTTGGCATGGCAGATGTTGAACACCTATTATACCGAACCCGATGTGGTCGATTTTCGCGCACAGATTGAGGCGGTTGTCTTCACCAGTTCGTTATATCGCCCGATTGCTCCGCCAATATCAGATATATTCCCACCACCCTTGATCTTAGATCGCCAACTCCTTATCAATGATTATGTGGTGCGGATTTGGAAGAGTGGCGCATCTTCCGCCAATTCTTATGATGGCATTGGGCAAATTGTCCGCCTATCCGATAACGCGGTGTTGATTCAACTCGATTATGTCACCGAATTTCCGATGAACATGGCTACCGATATTAATAATAACGGCATACCCGACATTGTTATCAACACATTCACAGGCGGGGCGCATTGTTGTTCATCCACCATTGCTTATGATTTAGGCGCGACACCCATCGAGATTTTACGCACCCGCGAATCGAATTATGGGGGTTATTTTGAAGACATCAATGGCGATGGATTGCAAGATTTCATCACCGCAGATGATATTTTCGCCTATGCCTATTGCCCATATGCCTTTTCGCCTGCTGTCCGTGTGATTTTGATGTATGATAGCGCCGTTGGGCGATATGTCCCGATGAGCAAGTTTTATCCCGAACAATATGCCGATGCCATTGCCGAAAGCACCACCCTTGCCACCACCGCCGCCGATGGCGATTTTGGCGAATGGGACGGCACGAATAAATGTGCCGTGTTGCCTGTGGTGCTGAATTATCTCTATTCTGGTCAATATGATATGGCATGGACAGAATTTTATCGGCTTTATCGCGGTGCAGATGCCGATGCGTTCCGCGCCGAAATTGAGGCGACCGTGAATAGCAGTGAATATTACCTGCCATGAACACATCTCCCCTGCATGATTGGCATTTGACCGTCCAACAAGCGATTGCGCTCCAAAAAGAACTGGCGGGGCAGGTGGTGGATGATGTCCACCTGCCTCTCGCCACCATTCGCACCATCGCGGGCATTGATGTCAGCGTTAAATATGATATCTCCACCGCCGCGGTGGTGATTGTATCGTTCCCCGATTTTCGGGTTATCGAGTCGACACGGGCGAAGATGCCCACACCCTTCCCCTATATCCCTGGATTGCTCAGCTTTCGTGAGATGCCCGTGATATTACGCGCCTTTGCCGATATTCACACCATCCCCGATGTGCTGATGGTGGATGGCATGGGGCGTATTCATCCCCGAAAATTCGGCATCGCCTGTCACTTGGGCTTATGGCTGAATAGACCGAGTGTTGGTGTGGGCAAAACACCATTTGTTGGGGCGTATGATGAACCTGCGCCTCAAAAAGGGGCGCAGTCGAATATCATCTATCACGATGAAGTGGTGGGGGTGGCGCTCCGTACACGCGATCGGGTGAAGCCACTGTATGTATCGGTGGGGCATCAAATCGATTTGGCTTCGGCGGTGGCATTGACATTGGCGTGTGTGACCCGATATCGCCAACCAGAGCCGATACGCCATGCACATCACCACGCGGGTGAGCAGATATAGCTTCATCCGTCTGGGTTTTATGACCGTGTGAGGCGCTCAAATATACCTCCCCAATTGGTGGCATGTCCGACTCGCAGAAGTTGATATAATCACAGTCGGCTTGAAAAAACAAATAGCCATCAGCACCAAGCTGATGGCAGGAACAATGATGCCTGATGAATGTGGGCATTTTGCCCTTCATATGGGGATGAGGCGTTTATTCTACAGGGAAAAATATCAGCCACGCATCAAAAATGGTGTAAACAGTGTTGAATATCTCTTCGTCATACCCTTCGGGCATGTACAAATCGAACAAATACCCTGCGCCATTTTCGTAAAAGAGCAGATACACACCATAACCCGAATCGCCATAAGTGTATTCAACGGCGATGCCACTATAACCGTTGCTGGTATCCACGGGGAATGGATCTTGTAAAACGTTGACCGTTTCTTGGAAGAACGATTCGAGGCTTGTATAAAACTCGTCCAACGATTGGGCATCGAGGACTTCTAAATTGATAAAAAATGTGCGGTCTTCGTTGGCGACATAATAGCGTGTATTGCCATTATCCAAATCTTGAATGACCGATTCGCCCCATGTAATGGGATAGGCAAAATTGACCCCCAATTGTTGCCCCTCTGGGAAGCCCCGTAAGTCGGTCGGCATATCGGCATTATTCACCACAAATTGGGCAATATCGGCTTGCAAATCGCCCGCTAAATCGCGGATATAGAGCAAAATGCTATATGTGCCAGATAGGGCAGGGGCATCATAAAACGAAGCAGGGGTATTGCCAAATACAAATGTATTGGGCAAGGTAACTTGTTCAATGTCGCCTTCTGGGGTGAATGTCGCCAATGCTGGGTTAAAGGTGTCGCCCGGTTTGGGGTTCACCGCCGCGGTAACAGTCCCATTCCCAGTATCTATTGTCACCCATAGGCTGACCATCTCTTTGCTGATGCCATCAAAGAACATGCTGGCTTGTGTGCAAGTGCCATCTGCCACCCAACAGAAGATGCCATTCAATTTGAATTGCCCCGAACGGGTTTGATATTCCACCAAAACAGGCACTTGTTCACCATCAATATCCATATAGCTCATCAAAACATCCCATGTGTAACTGCTTTGATAATCACCATCCGGATATGTCGAGCGCAAGTTGCCTTGTGCATCTTCGGTATAAATGGCGAGAGGTGATTGTGCCACGATGTACTGCCCACCCGCATCATCTTGATACAACGCCAGATATTGTAAATCGATGATGGCTGTGCCTGTCGTCTGAAATTGAATGGTCGGTGGTGCTAAAACGCTGGCTTCATCATACAGATAACTCACCCCCGTCACGGTCATGCTCAGGTTGTTATCGGCGAGGATTTCGCTGGATATGCTGTGGAATGTTTCGAGGAATAAGACCCATTCATCGGCGAGGGCGGGCATTGCCCCATTGGCGATGTAAGCATCGCGGTTAAAATCATCGGCTAAAATGGGAAAATAAACCGATATCCCCCTTGCCCCTGGCATATTATCGGTGCTACGGGTATAAAAAACGCTGTTGATTGTCGCATCGATCACCGCTTGCGCGGCATTTTGCACCTCTGCGACTGGTGAGCCTTGCTCAATCAGCGCCATGATATCGATCAAATCAACAAATTCAAAGCCTTCCGATACATAACTGAAGTTTTGTGCGCCGACTCGTGCCACACCAATGGCGCTGAATACATCACGCATGTTGCCATTGGCGACCCTCACAAAATCGGCGAGGGCGCTATTCACCGCATCTAATGCGCCTAAATCGATGGCGTGCAAATCGAAGAAGCGATATGTCGAAGCCGATTCAAATGTGCTGTAAAATTCCATGTAACTATCGACCATGACCATTAATAAATCTTCGACCGATGTATTGGGGTTGTTCACCAAATGACGCAGGGTGGCAACATAATTGTATCCATTACCTGGGATAATCTCTTCGGCGGCGATACCATATTTGGCATGACCTTGTAATGCCTGATACACCTCTAATTGGCTCATCAGACAGGCATCAAAGCCGATGAATTCAAACAAGTCGATGCCTGTTTGGGCGCGGGCGGTGCTGATTCCTTCGCTAATTTCTTCAATCGTCAACATGCTCTGGTTGTCATCATAATCGGGACCGATGCCGTTCCAACCGCCACCATGACTCCAGATGATGAGGCTATATTTATCGGCAGGGTAATTCGCCACACCCCAAGTGATGAAGTCGGCGAGGCTTTCGGCTGTCCCCATGTCGATTTCACCCAGTTGCTCTATCGACCGCAAGCCCCCTAAATTGGCTTGTTGGGTGACATAAAATCGGCGTGTATCGGTGAAATCTGCCCACGAATCATCGTAACCTTGTGTGCGGTCTACTTGGATGACCACATTGACATCATTGCTACTGCCGATTTGAATCATCTCGGCTACATCGCCAATCATATACCCTTCGAGGTCATTATCGGCGGCGAAATACACTAAAAATGTCCATGCTTTGTTATTTTGTGCGGTGCTATTGGCGATGACGATGCCGAATAGCATGAGGATAAGCGATAGTCGTCCAATCATGCGTAATTTCATTAAAATGTCTCCTGAGATGTGGATAAATGACATTTTAAGTGTAGCGCAAAAATGGTTTATCGGCACAAAAGCTATAAAAATGTTTTTATAATGGGGTAAATGATGCACAAAACCTTAATCTTCTTTAAT
>PGTJ01000810.1 GCA_002794515.1 Phototrophicales bacterium | reverse complement strand
CATTACTAGCGCCTTGCTCTATATATATAGCCCATTTATTGGACAAACAGTCCCTTATATTTTAGGTGATTTGCCCTTGCTCATCGCCAGCGCCTTAATGCCCTTCAGTTTATGGAGCATGGGACGGGTGGTGATATGTCAAAATCCGTTAGATAAAATCCTATTGACCTTGTTATGCGCCTTGTTATGGCTTACACATATCGAATTGGCTATCGCCACATATATCCTGCTCATCGCCTTTTTGATGATGATGACCGTTATCAAACGACTATCGATATGGCAGATTATCGGCATACTGAGCGCGTTGGCGCTCGGTTTGGGATTATCATCATTTT
>PGTJ01000207.1 GCA_002794515.1 Phototrophicales bacterium | reverse complement strand
TTGGCTCAGATAGCCATACCACGCATTTCGGTTGGTTAGGCGCATTTGGCATGGGAGTCGGGCGCACCGAGATGGCGGCGCTTTGGGCGACAGGTGAGTTGTGGTTGGCTGTGCCACAAGCCATCAAAATCACGCTCAACGGTTCGTTGCCCATCGGCACAACGGCGAAAGATATTGCATTGCGGATTTTGCGCGATTTATCCATTCAAGGGGGGGCATATCGCTCGGTGGAATTTTTTGGCGATACGATGCGTACCCTATCGCTGGATGAACGCCCTGTTATCCCCAATATGATGGCGGAATTTGGCGCGATGAATGCGTATTTTCCACCAGATGAGATGATTTTCAACTATCTTGCCATGCGGACAGACCGCCAGTATACGCCGATCTATCCCGACCCCGATGCCCATTATGAGACTGAATATACGCTGGATGTGCAAAATCTCGCGCCACAAGTTGCCTTGCCACATCAGCCCGATAATGTAGTGGATTTAGATGAAACGATTGGCACGCCGATTCAGCAAGCCTTCATCGGCACATGCACAGGGGGACGATATGAAGATTTGGCGATGGCGGCGCAGGTGCTACGTGGCAAAAAAATCCGCACGCGGCTGATCGTCATCCCCGCCAGCGCCGATGTCATGCTCCGTGCAACGCAAACAGGCGTGCTTGCCGATTTAATCCACGCAGGGGCGAGCATCGCCACGCCGGGTTGTGGTCCGTGCATGGGCAATCATCTGGGTGTACCAGCCGATGACGAGGCGACTATCAGCACGGGCAGTCGCAACTTTAAGGGACGTATGGGGACGACCAACGCGCCGATTTATCTGGCAAATCCATATGTAGTCGCCGCCAGCGCGTTATGTGGTTATATTGTGCATCCAGAAGAGGTCATGTCATGAGCGAACATCGTTGTTTTGTGTATGGCGATAATATCAACACCGATCTGATTTTCGCGGGGAAATATACCTATACCCTACGAACACCCGAAGAAATCGCCTCGCGTGCCTTAGAAGATTTAGATCCCACCTTTGCCAAAACGGTGCGACCAGGGGATGTGATCATCGCAGGGCGTAATTGGGGCAATGGCAGTAGCCGAGAACAAGCCGTGACCTGCCTGAAGTGGGCGGGTGTGAATATCATCATAGCCGAGTCGTTCAGTGGGTTATATTTCCGCAATTGTATCAATCAGGGTGTGCATCCGATTGTGTGTGTGGGGTTATCTGCCAAAGTGAAGACGGGCGATACTATCCGCATAGAGGGGGGTTATATCTATCATCTAGATGATCAATATCCCATCCCGCGTCTATCGCCGTCTGTGCAAGCCATCCTCGATGCGGGTGGATTATCAGCCATGTTATCGAGACGATTTTTAACACAAGGGTAATGTATGCACACAGTGACATTGATAAACGGCGATGGTATCGGCGCAGAGGTCATCCCCGCCACCGAACAGGTTTTGCGCGCCATGAATTTACCGCTCCAATTGCGGTATGCCGATGCAGGTTTTGGCACATTTCAAAAAATAGGCGATGCGCTCCCAAAAGAGACTATCGCCTTATGCGAATCGTCAGATGCCATTTTATTCGGGGCGACACAATCGCCGATGGAGAAAGTCGATGGATATATCAGCCCAATTTTGAATTTACGGCGTAGGCTCAATTTGTATGCCAACTTGCGCCCCGCCAAACGGGGTGATATTGATATGTTGATTGTGCGCGAAAACACCGAAGGCATGTATAGCGGGCGTGAGCGAGTCGAGGCAGATGGTCAGATTGCTATTTTGGAGCGCGTCATCACGGTGGGTGCATCGGAGCGCATCACCAAAGTCGCTTGTGAACAAGCCATGTCCAGACGACGCAAAGTGACGATTGTTCATAAAGCCAATGTCCTCAAAGAAACCTGTGGGTTGTTTCGGCGGGTGGCGTTTGATGTGGCGAAAGACTACCCCGATTTACAAGTCGAAGAATTGCTGATTGATGCTATGGCGATGCACATGGTGCAACGTCCACACGATTTTGATGTGATTGTCACCACCAATTTATTCGGCGACATCCTCAGCGACCTCGCCGCAGGTCTGACGGGAGGCTTGGGCATTGCACCTTCAGCGAATATCGGTAGCGGGGTAGGGGTGTTCGAGCCTGTGCATGGCAGTGCGCCCGATATTGCAGGCAAAGGCATCGCCGACCCGCGTGCGGCATTTTTGAGCGCCAGCATGATGTTGAGCTATCTTGGTTATGTGGATGATGCCGAAAAATTGCGCCGTGTGGTTTATGATACGGCGCATACAGGCAACACAACCGATACCACCCATGCTGTGATTGCGGCGTTATGAAATAGATTTTGGGGATGAGGATGGGGAAGATATAGGCAAAAAATTTAGATGGTGGCGGACATATGCACTCGCGTGTTAGTCCGCCATGACATGCCCATCTATGTTGAACAAAACCCGTTTGGGGGATATATCAGCTATTCAGAAATCTACCCCTTCACCGAGCCAGCCATCAAGCCACGCACGAAGTACCGTTGTAAGAACAGGAAGATGAGCAATGGCACAATCATGGTGACAAATGCACCCGCCGTCAGCACCTCCCAATTTTGCCCTTTCGAGCCGACCAATTCTTGTAGGGTGCGCGTCATGACGGCGATTTCATCGCGTGTGCCTAAAAATACCAACGCGACCAGCAAGTCGTTCCACACCCACAAAAATTGAAAGATGGCGAAGGATGCTATGGCAGGCACAGACAGGGGCAAAACCAAACGGGTGAATGCCGTGAACGGTGATGCGCCATCGATCAATGCCGATTCCATAATTTCTTTGGGGATGGTGGAGATGTATCCATAGAGCAAATACACGGCTAATGGCAACCCAAAACCCGTATGTGCCAGCCATATCCCCAAAAATGTGCCTGTCAGTTTGATATTATCATCACTATATAACCGTAATAGTGGGATGAGCGCCGTGTGTAATGGCACAGCCAGTAACACCACCACCATCCCAAATAAGAAATCTCTGCCCGGAAATTGCAACCATGCAAAGGCATAAGCGGCGAATGCCGCAATAGTGATAGGGATAACCACCGAAGGAATTGTCACCAGCAGGCTATTGCCAAACGACACACCCATGCCATCGGCGCTGAGGACGGTTTCATAATTTTTGAGGGTGAACTCATCATATGGTGGGGTGAGTGCTGTCCACCAACCACTACGGTTGATTTCTATCGGGTCTCT
The DNA here is from genome assembly GCA_002794515.1 of Phototrophicales bacterium. Taxonomy (GTDB): domain Bacteria; phylum Chloroflexota; class Anaerolineae; order Aggregatilineales; family Phototrophicaceae. The sequence continues at coordinate 1,817 of PGTJ01000207.1, read as the reverse complement.
GAATGATGTGACGAACAAACCGAATGTGGGAATTGACCATAGAATGCAGATAATCAACACCGCGACCCGCACCGATGCCGATGAAAATACATGACGCAGAGAACGGCGTGTCCCACTGATATAAACCTCTTGTGATGCTGGTGTCGAAAATGAAATCGCGCCCATATCGTTATGCCTTCTGCTTTCTTAAATTGCGGATATTCCAGAACACAATCGGCAATAGTGCAATGAGCATGATGACCGCCAGCGCGCTCCCACGCCCATAATCACCTTCATTAAAAAATGACCTGAACATGCGATTGGCGATAACCTCTGTCTCGCGCCTGCCACCGGTGAGGGTATATACAATATCGAATACTTTCAAGACCATCGTGAACACAGTGGTGATGACGACCAACAACGTCCCACGAATGAAGGGGATAATCACACTAAAGAAAATCCGCACTTCACCCGCGCCGTCAATGCGTGCCGCTTCGAGCAATTCATCTGGCACACCTTTCACTGCCGCCGAGAGGATCACCATACAATACCCTGTGAGCAACCAGATCATAATGAGGATTAAGGCATAATTGTTGATCGATGTATCATTGAGGATGTCTATTGGTTTATTACCTGTGCCAACGATAATTGCATTAATCAACCCAATTTGTGGACGGTTCGGCTTGCCCTCCACAAAATACATAAAACCCCAAATGACGCTTGCACCGACTGCCGAGATTGCCATTGGCAAGAATATGACCGACTTCGCTAACGACTCCCACCTGCCGATGCGGTCTACCATCACCGCGATGACCAATCCCAAACTAACCGTGACACCAACGACCAAGACAACCCATAGCACATTGTTACGCAAGGCTATCCGCATCGTTTGATTGTTGATGGCATAATCGTAATTGCCCAAATAAAAATAGTCTTTGACCTCGACCGTTTCGCCATTCACGATTTCTGTTTTACACACACTGCGTTCACGCTCATTGACGATGATGGTCTCGCGCAAACATGGTATATTTCCTTTATCATCGCGGAAGCTGAGGATGACCGTATTGATGGTGGGGTAGACTAAGAAAATCACCAATAAGGTGACTGCAGGACCAACAAATACAAATGGGCGCAAACGGTCACGAATTTTTTCTGGCAAATTTTCGACTAATTCGTTGGTGAAATAAAAAATGAGCCACACCCCAAAAATGCCGATGCCCAACGCCACCACGCCCAAGGTCAATTTATTGGCATGGAAGCGCATAAAAGATACCCCCTGCGCCAAATTCAACACGACTAATACCAGCGATGTTGTGGCGAATAGCGCATTGAAAGGACTTTTTTCGATCATTTTGGTCAGTGATGATGTGGTGAGTGTTTCTGGGGTGGGCAACAGATATTGCACACATAACCCAATGCACATCAATGCAGAGAGCCAAAATCCCGCGCCAAATAGGGCAGAGAAATCGTTGATGAGGCTATTTTGGGCGAATAAACTGCCAAAATAGAGCAATATCACCAACCCAGAGGTGAATAATACCTTTTTGGCAATTTCGCGGGTTGTCACATCATATAAATTTAGTCCCACACCGATGATGCCAATCACCATGCCAATGGTGAAGATGATAAAATCGGGTTGTGAGAGTGATGGGTCGATATTCCAACCCATGAACACGCCGAGTTGTAGCAATATGAGCAATATTGCGCCCAAAAAGTCAGTGATGTGATAACTCGGTCTGGATACAGAAGATATAGTTGAGTTCATGAAATAATCCTCTATTGAAAAGGCAGGGTGGTTATCTGTTTATACCCTGCCTTGAATTGCTTGGGTGTTATTC
>PGTJ01000148.1 GCA_002794515.1 Phototrophicales bacterium | reverse complement strand
TCGCTTTGTGGCTTTGCAAACTCACAATTGTGATATTCCGTTGTAAACGGGCATACAAATTCAGTGCGAATAGCAAAATCATCATCTGCACGGCAGATAGCACCGCCGCCATCGGCAAATTGAATACATTCACCGCCTGATTATAAATTTCCACCTCAATCGTGGCATAACGCAACCCACCAAGCAATAAAATCACGCCAAAACTGGTGAAAGTGAAAGTAAAAACCAATAATGCCGATGCCCATATCATCGGACGGATCATCGGCAAGCGAATATCTATCCATAAACGCCAGCCCCGCGCACCGAGCAAGCGCCCTGCCTCTTCAATACGCCCACTCTGATTCGCCCAATAACCATATATCATCCGTAAGGCGAGTGGATAGTTATAAAACACATGAGCGATGAAGATCATCGTCAAGGTGCGTTCCAGTTGAATAGGCGGGCGGTCTAATCCAAACAAAGTCATGGCGATTTGATTCAACATCCCATTATTATCTATTAGCGCCCGAAATGCCGTTGCCACAACAACCGTTGGCAACACAAATGGCAGTGTGGCTAAGGTCAGCAAGACGGACTTCAACGGAAATTGATACCGCGTGAATACAAATGCGGTTGGAATGGCACATATCAGCGTCAAGATGGTCGAAATCACCGCCTGCCAAAGGGTGAACCACACGGTATTTCGATAATACGCATGGGTGATGAGCGTGATAAACCCCTCTAATCGCAATATGCCATCGGGGCGCAAACTCCTATCGAAAATCGCCAACAGGGGATAAAGAAAGAAGATGAGCAAAAAAATAACAGGAATAATATATAAAATGCGGGGGGAAAATATCCCCCCAAAGATGGTTTTCATCGTAGAACGGTCTCTGCCCATGCTTGTAACCACGCATCGCGCATTTCTTCGATGCGGGCATAATCCAATGTCAACGGATTTTCGGGGATAGTGGCATATTCGACATACAAATCGGGCAATGTCGCTGTGCTATTCACAGGTAGCACCCACATATTGAGGGGAATATCCTCTTGAAATGTCGGGCTGAGGGCGAAATCGATAAATTGTTGCGCCAAAGCCTCATTTTGTGTCCCGTTGAGGATGCCCATGAATTCAACCTGACGGAAGCAAGTCTCATCGGCGATGACTGCCCCTGTGGGCGGGTTTTCGGGGTCTAATTCATTATAGAACACCTCTGCCAATGGGCTGGTGGCATAACTGACGACCAACGGACGACTACCGCCCGCGATGCTAAATTCGCCATAATAAGCCTCAGACCATCCCGCCACCGCCAAGACATCATTCGTCACCAAATCTGACCAAAAATCGAGATACGTATAATCGCCTTCTTCACCAAACACGGCAATCGTCGCCAATAAAAATGCCAACCCTGGCGATGAACTGGCAGGATTTTGCACCACCAACATGCCCTTATAACGCGGGTCTGTGAGGTCGGCTAAGGTTTGTGGCGCGGTCTCGGCGGTGAATTGGCTGGCATCATAATTCAAGCACACATCACCGTATTGCACGGGTGTCACCCGAAATTCGCCCAGATCCAACTGAAATTCTTCTGGCACATCGGCTAACATCGGCGATTCGTAGGGGATGAATAAATCATTCTCCAGCGCACGGCTGAGGAAGGTGTTATCGACACCATATAATACATCCCCCAACGGATTGCCAACGGTGAGGATGGACTGGTTGACCAGCACGCCGGCATCGGCGAGGCGCAGAATTTCGACTGTGACATTATGTTCGGCTTCAAATTGTTCGATGACTGCATCGCTGATATAAAAGCTATCGTAGGTGATAATTTTCAGGAGGGGCATTTCTTGGGCAGAAATAGCGACCGTCCCCAGCAACAAACCGATTAAGAGCAGTAGTTTTTTCATAGCTATCTCCTTGAGATATGTTTCTTGGGCATCATGCAAGTTCATCTTCAACAGCACATCGATAAATTCGCATAACACCACAGAACACCAATAAGCACAATCAAAAACACCCCTGTGTAGGGGTGCAGAAACATCACTGAGATAGCTCAACACTCCCTACGGCGGCATGACCCGCATCAGGTTCTAGGGTCGGTGTGGCATTTACACACCCTCTCAGCCCGTTTGCACAGACTCCCCTGTTTGATTTTGATTGTCATCACACAGTATAGGACTATTCGGCAAGGCTATCAAGCCCCATTCAAAAATTTGCACAGATAATCCGCAAATCGCCCGCCATTGCACATCTCGACATAATCCATGAGGGCTAATCCGTCCATTGGATACGCTGGATAACAACTGGTGGGGTATGCGCCATGAGGCGCGAGGGCGATAAAATCCACCCCTGCCGATGGAATGACCACCCTATCCGCCGATTTCTGACAGTGATCTATCATCTTTTCGACAGTGACGATGACCGTCTTGGCGCAATAGACCAATTCCAAATCAATACCCAAATTTTGATTAATGGTGACATTACCCAATCGATCGGCTTCGAGGGCATGTATCACCGCCACATCTATGGGGATGGCGGGAAACGCAGTGAGCGATTCACCCGTATACGGGTCGATGACAGCTTTCACATCAGGGCGCAAACGGGGCAAATCTGTGCCGAGCCAAGCCGTAGATGGCATGAAAGATACCCCTGCCGTTTGGGCTTTTATCCCACAGACCAAACTGGCTTCTGTCTCTTCAATAACCCGCACCCGCCCCGATTGGGCGAATTGGGTGAACATCGGCGCGAGACCGAATTCGCTCAAGCCGAAATAACATGTTCGCACCACATCCACACAACCCGCACCAACCAACAGGTCACATTCCAACCCCATCGTGAAGCTGAGCAGAGTCAATTGTCGAGGGCGTGGGCTTTTATTCAATAATGCGCGCACAAATGCCATCGGACGGCGGTAAAGGGTCATACCACCCAGCGCCAATACCATGTTATCGGTGATATGTTGAATCGCCTCATCCAATATGATGAATGTGGTCATAATCCCAATTCTGTCCGTTGCTTTTTTGTCAGGCTTTTGACGATGAGGTCATAAGAGTGGTCTATCATATCTTGAATTTCGTTATCGGGGATGATGCCATTGGATACCACCGTGTTCCAATGGGTTTTATTCATGTGATAGCCCGGTAAGACCGATTTTGGATAGGTCTGGCGTAGGATAATCGCCAAAGTCGGATCGCATTTGAGGTTGATTCGTGGCTCGTCTTCTTCCGTCTCGATGTCGATGCCCATCAGGGCAAAAATTTTATCACCAACCCGAAAAACCAGCGTATCATCACCGAAAGGATAGTCTTCTCTGGCATGGGGTTTGCTCAGGCAATAATCCCAAATATCGCGTCTATTCAATGGCATAATCAGCCCTCTTTGAGTTCTCATAAAATAGTGCTACTATGAATAATTATAGCATAAAGATGATGTTGTAGAACATTTGAGAGGCGGATAGTGACAATGCGTTTGAGTCGAATCATGACAGTCGGGTTGATTTTGATAGCATTTTCGGTCGGATATGTATTGGGGACACATAATCCTGTACAACCGGCTATCGCACAAGAAACGCGCACCAGCGATTTATTCACCACGTTGTTTGATGTTTACGATATTTTAGATGCCCAATATATCGAAGATTTAGATACCGAAGCGATGATAGACGGTGCAATTAAGGGCATGTTAGAGGTACTAGATGACCCATATACCAATTATATTGAACCGGCATATTTCCCATTTGTGAACCAAAATCTATCGGGGTCTATCGAAGGGATTGGCGTGGTCATATCTGAAAATAGCAGTGGGCAAATCGCCATTATGAATGTATTGCCCAATACGCCCGCCCAACGCGCAGGCTTACAGGCGGGTGATATTTTCATTCGGGTGAATGGCGAAGATGTGACGGGCTTCACCTATCTGGAATTATCCTCGCGGGTGCGTGGACCAGCAGGCACAACGGTCGATTTAGAGATGCAACGGGGCGATACCATCTTGTTTTTCACCGTAGAACGCGCCCGCATCGAAATCCCTAATGTGGAATATGAGGTATTAGACGGGAACATCGGGTATCTGAAGTTGACTCAATTTTCATCGGATGCGCGCCAAAAGATTGATGAAGCATTGACCGCGCTGAATGTCTCATCACTGAACGGCTTGATTTTCGATTTGCGCGATAATCCGGGCGGATATCTATCGGCGGCGGTGGAAATTTCGGGCTTGTTCTTGCGAGAAGGACTGGTCTTGGTCGAGGAATTTGGTGATGGCACACGCCAACGTTTTGAAATTCGTGATGGACAGGGGTATCAGATTTTAGAGAACAACACCGTCCGTCCATATGTCGCCAATGCAAGTTATTTTGGGGCAAATATCCCTGTGGTTGTGTTGGTGAACGAAAACAGCGCCAGCGCATCGGAATTGGTGGCGGGTGCATGGCAAGATAACGGCACCGTGACAATTATCGGCGAAACGACTTTCGGAAAAGGCACGGTTCAGTTACAATCACCACTAGGGAATGGAGGTGGGTTGCGCTATACCATCGCCCGTTGGCTCACACCCAATGGGTTATCTATAAGCAATATTGGCATCACACCCGATATCGAGGTCATCCTCACTCAAGAGATGCAGAATAATAACCAAGACACACAACTCAAAGCGGCTCTCGAATTTTTATCAACACTCATCGTGGAACGATAACCCAAAGGATATAAATACGCAATGAACAACAAATCACCCATTTTCACGCCGAGCATCCAAATACGGCTGTTCATCATCGCCATTATATTATTCGTGGCGGGATTTTTACTCGGCAATCAATTGCTGATCTTACAGGCGCAAAATCAACGCATCCCTGATGATGCCCAACAAGAATTATTCGTCATCTATGAGCAATATCAATACATCAAAGAAAATTTCGTCCACCAACCTGTCGATACAACCGTGTTGCTAGATGGTGCTTTGGCGGGCATGGTCGATGCGCTCAAAGATGAATATAGCGGATATATGAATGCAGAGTCATTCGCCTCGTTCAGTGGCAGTTTTAGCGGTGACATGGAAGGTATTGGGGCGATTGTCCGCACGGATGTGGAGACGGGCGAAATCGAAATTGTCGATGTTTTGCCCAACGGACCCGCAGAAAAAGCAGGTGTGCTTCCGGGTGATGTGTTCATCTCGGTGGATGGTGTCGATGTGCGTGGCATGAGCCAAACCGACCTTGTGACCCGTGTGCGTGGACGTGCAGGCACAACCGTGGTTATCGTATTTGAACGTGGCAGTAAACAACTCACATTTGAAATCATCCGTGAACGTTTTGAAATCCCCAGCGTGTTCTCTGAGGTGTTAGATGGCGATATTGGTTATATCAGCTTTTATGATTTTAACCAACGCACACGCAGTCAGATTGATGCCGCCCTGCAAAAAATCAATGTCAACTCGCTGAAGGGATTGATTATCGATGTCCGTAATAATCCGGGCGGGTTGCTCACCAGCGCCATCGAGGTGGGCAGTGCCTTCGTCCCCGATGGCAATGTCATTTTGCATGAGGTGTTCGGCAACGGCGAAGAGATCACCTTCGAGAGCGATGGGTCTTTCGCCAATATCACCGTGCCGATCGTCTTCTTAGTCAATGAGCGCAGTGCCAGCGCATCGGAATTGGTGGCAGGTGCAGTACAAGATTATGGCTTGGCGACCATCATCGGCGAGCCAACATTCGGCAAAGGCACAGTGCAACAACTCCGCAATTTATCGAATGGTGGTGGTGTGCGCTTGACCATCGCCCAATGGCTCACACCAAATCGCCATTCGATTCAGAGCAATGGCATCACACCCGATATTATCATCCGTGTGAATAATGACCAGCAACTCGCTGAAATGGGCAAAGACCCACAACGCGATGCGGCTGTAGAATTTTTGCTCTCTGGTGATGTCAACCCTGCCGAATTTGAGGTGGAGGTCACACCAGAGGTGACAGAAGTGCCATAAAATAAATGTTGGAGGGTGGCGAAATGCCATCCTCTTGTCTGAGATGATCAACCGCCCGCCAAACGTGGGTTTTCAAGATGAATATGGCATGTTATGATTACACGATACATCATTTTAGATAATATTGTAGCCAACAGGCTATTTTTGAGGAGAATATAAAGACATGGGTGTCGCGTTTCAGATTGCTTCGATTGTTTTGGCGGTCGTCCTCATCATCCTCATCCTGCTTCAAGTGAAGGGTGGCGCGCTGGGGAGTTTGATGGGTGATGCAGGCGGTGGTATCGCTCGCACGCGCCGTGGACTCGAAAAGACATTGTTCAACATCACCATCGGCATCTCGGTCGCCTTTTTGGTGATCTGCATCTTGTCGGTCATCACCAACTCGACTATCAGCTAATTCATCACCGCGCTAGGGGTTTTGAACCCCTAGCGCGATTTTGCAAGCCCACTCAAGGGGCTGTTTTTGGCACATGCAAATTTCCCCCACCAAAGGCTAATTCACATGAAAGAATACCGTTGGCAACTCCTCGCC
>PGTJ01000374.1 GCA_002794515.1 Phototrophicales bacterium | reverse complement strand
TTTTCTAAGCGATAATGGTCTTCCTGTGCAAAACTATGTGTATAAAATTTATCTTGATCGGCATTAAAGTATGGTGGGTCTATAAACAAAAACGCCCCATCAGGTGTCTTATTAATAACTTCTTCAAAATCAAGACTGGTCAGACAAACATCTTGTAGTTTTTGAGAACACTTTCGTAAATGTCGCCCCCAATTTTCTGGTCGCATACTAAATTTATCACCATATCCCCAATAGCAATTCTGTTTGTTCATAATTCCTGAATAAGATGTTCGATTAAGATAATACCAACGACCAGCACGCTCTAAATCGTTTTGCGGAGAAAATTGGTTTTTATATTATTGATGCAATTCCTTTGTTGCAGGCAAACCATCAAGAAATTTTATTAATTCTTCAACGTAATCTCGAATATGGATGTAGCAATTTATTAGTTCCTCATCAATATCATTCAACCAATTTTGCACAGTTGCTTTCGATTTTGCAAAGAAAATAGATGCACCACCCGCAAATGGTTCCACATACACTTCATGAGGATACAAACGGTCTAAAATAAGTTTTCTTGCATAAAATTTACCACCAGGGTATCTAAATGGTGAATTAATTGATGCCATTAAATGCCTTTCCATAACCTAATGTTCAGAGACATCCGCATATACGCGGATGTCTCTACTTAGATTATATCACGGGAATGCGGGACAGCGCGTACCCTCACATGGGACACCATCGCTATCGGCATCCAACGAGAAGTTCCCCGCCGCAAGACACGCTTGCGCTTGTTCACAACTGGCGAGCTGTTCACAAGTGAAACTCAGGCTGGGGCATACTGCTGGCGCAACAGTGCCGATCGGACTGATGGGTGTCGGACCCGTGGGGATAACCACCTGCAAAATCACATCGCCCGTCACGGGGTCTATGGCTAAATTACCCCCGCCTGTTGTCGTGGCATTGGATACCAGCATGACAAAATTGCCCAATAGATACCCATCACTTGGGAAGCCATCGTTGCTCAATACGATAAGATACCGCCCGGTCTGGGTGATGCGAATCGGACCTACACGCAACAAGCGGTTGCCCGATGTCCCCCGCGAGAGCGCTAAGAAATTGGTGGGGTTATTAAACGGACTGACCGACACCTGATGGATGATGTTGCTATTGCGTTGTTGCGCCGTCTCGACAATAATCACTTGCCCTTCGACCAAATCGATGCAATAGCCTGTGGCATAGCGCCGTTCACGGGCATTGAAATAATCATCCACCCGTTGTCCAACAGTGATAATCGGCAACACTTGTGACTGGGCATTATACGTGAATAAGCATTCGCCATCACCGACAACCAAATCGCCCGGGATGAGTTCATCGAGGCGCAGTCGCAATTCGGCAAATTGACGATCGGCGAGGGCAACCGTCTCTAATGCGCCGATGACCGTCCCCTGCCCGACCAAATTGCGCGTCCCAGGTTGATTACACACCTCGATATACAGGTCAATGGCACGTCGTACGTTGAACATGGCATCGTTGAACAATATCCGCAAGGGTTCTAGGCGGTTATAATAAGCGGCGAGGAGTGGCGTAGCGATGGCAATATCGCTTGGTCGTGGCGGATATTCAGGACACGAGGCACGCCCTTCTAATGAAGCATCCGCCCACATGGTGCGAATTCTATCCAAAGACGGTTGTGCCAAATCGACCCGCGCCCGCATCAGGCGCAATAGGGCGATATAATCATTGGCGGTGGCTTGCGAAATCGGCAACGACTCGGCGACAATCCCGCCAATGGGCAACTGGTCAAATGTGACGGCGGTGGTGAATGCCAACCACCGTGCTGTGACCCAGCCGAGTGTGCCTTGATAAGCGATTTGCATCCAACCCGCACCCGGTGAACGTCCAAAGACAGGCACAACTGTGTTATATGGCACACTGGTCAATTCGGGATAAGCCGTGCTAGGACCAGCACGCAAGCGCAAGCCACTGGTCAGGCGGGCAGTGATGGTGCTGGTGGCGGATGTTGTGCCTGCGCGTGGCGATTCAAACCCGCCATAGGGGATACTACGCGGGTCGGCAACGGGTAAATCGGCAATATTACCCTCAAGGATAGTCAAGATAGGCACACCAATCCACCCCTCTTCACCCAGATAATCAAAGCGTAACCATTCATTTTCTGGGCTACGGGCATTCGCCTCTACCACAAATCCCGCGGGGACGCTACCCAACACATCCGCGCCAATGGCAGGGATAATCCGCACATTGGCAAATTCTACCGTCACCACAGCACGCACCCGTGCTTGAGCTTGGGCGGGCATGATGGCGACAGATAAACCAAAAAATAAGGCTAAAGATGAGATGAGCGAAAAGATGAATCGGCGCATATTTATAAATCCTCATCAGTTTTTTTAGTCTTGGACAGATTATCGACCACATCTGGATCTAATGGTTTGGTTTGCATCGAATGAATATCGGTTTTTTTATGGGGCCAAACCAATCGTTC
>PGTJ01000388.1 GCA_002794515.1 Phototrophicales bacterium | reverse complement strand
GAATATGATCTTGCTCGTGCTAAAGAACGGGCGCATATTTTGGATGGTTTGCTCAAGGCGTTGGATAAAATTGACCGCGTGATCAAGATTATTCGTGGTGCAGAGACGGTAGAAGCGGCTCGTGATGAATTGGTGAGTGTGTTAAAAATCACCGTTGTTCAAGCACAGGCGATTTTGGATATGCAATTACGCCGTTTGGCATCATTGGAACGCCAAAAAATTCAAGATGAATACACTGAAAAAATGGCGATGGTCGATTATCTACAAGGATTATTGGCTAGTCCAGAGCAGATGCGCGAGGTAGTCGCCGATGAATTGGGGGCGGTGAAATCGGCATATGGTGATAATCGGCGCACTTTTATCGCCGATAGCCTCGCCAGCACAGCCAGCATTGCCGATTTGATGATGCCCGAAGAACAGGTGTGGGTGACAATCACCAGTGATGGCAAAATTGGGCGCACTGCCGATAATGTCGCGCCCAAAGTGGGGACATCGACCAAAGAACCACCGCGTTTTATTTTGAATACAGCGACATCGCAAATTTTACATTTATTCACCACCACTGGTAAATGTGCGACTGTGCCTGTGCAACAAATTAATATGGTCGAAGATTTTGCCGATGGTCAACCATTCACCGATTTATGTGCATTGCCATCGGATGTACAAATTGCCGATGCGGTTTGTTTGCCGAGTCGGGTTGAGTTTGGGTATTTATTTATGGCGACAGAACTGGGGGATGTGAAGCGCATACGCCTTGCCGATTTGCCCGGTATGACATCGAATGTGTTCACGGTGATGAATATTGGTGATGATGATAAATTGATACGCGCCTTCACAACGGATGGTCAACAGACGATTTTGCTCTCGACGAATGAAGCGCAAGCCATCCGGTTTAACGAGAACGAGGTGCGCCCGACCGGGCTACCCGCGGGCGGGATGCGTGGCATCAAGATGAACAATCAACGCACACGCGTGGTTGGGGCGAATATCGTCAAAGATAACTTATATGTGTTTTGCATTACCGATGATGGCATGGCGAAAATTTCGTTGGGCGAGGAATATCCCATACAAGGCAGGGCAGGGGGTGGTGTCATCACCATGCGCTTGCCAAAATCCAGCCGTGAATTGGTGGCGACATCGGTGGGAAAATTAGATGATACGCTCATCGTCTTGACCAATAAAGGCAAAGCGAAATTGATGCGCTATTCAAACGCACCCGTGATTAAACGCGGGCGCAATGGCGAAAAAGATGTCATCTCGATGACACGCCAAAATGAGGTGGTGAGTGCTATTGTCGAATATGTGCCGATGTATGAGGTGCTAGAAGCCGATATCGAATGATGGGGTTAGTCACACGTCACAAAGGGGCGCAAAAATCTGCGCCCCTAGATCATGTTATTACACCGTCTGGCTTCTGAGACGCTTTGGATCATGCCAATTTTAGATAAAATGCGTCGTAACTGCTCATTGCTCCGAATGTCCAATTGCAGGTGAATGGTGGCGATTTCTTGACGTTGTTGCACACTCAATTTAGAAATGCTCACTTTTTCATCGGCAATTACGGTGGTGATGTCTTTCATTAGACCCGTACGGTCATAGGCGACAATTTCAATGGGGACAGCGTAACGGCTTTCTTGTTGCACATCACCCCACGAGACATCGATGAGCCGTTCACGGTCGTTTGTTGTGAGGATATTGGCACAATTACGTCGATGAATAGCGATTCCGCGTCCGCGTGTGATGTATCCGATAATATCATCACCAGGGACTGGCTTGCAACAACTGGCGATGTTATAAAGCAAGCCACTCACATCTGACCCATTGAGACGAATGTCGCTACTACCTTCGGTGATGGCACGAGATTGTTTGACAACACTGGCGATGTCATTTTGTTGTTGTCTGTCGCGCTCATCATCCAACACTTTGTGGGCGATTTGTGAGGCGTTAATATCGCCAGCGCCGACCGCCGCCATGAAATCTTCGACTTTGGTGAAATCAAATAGCAGGGCGACATCTTCAAACGACATGCGGTCAGAGACACCCATACGGCGCAATTCACGCTCGACTACCTCGCGCCCCATAGCGATGTGATTGCCACGATTCAGTTTGCGGAAGTATTGGCGGATTTTGGTGCGGGCGCGATGTGTATTGACGTAACCCAAGTCAGGATTCAGCCAGTCGAGGCTGGGACCGCCACGATTGACAGTGATAATTTCGACCTGTTCGCCTGTTTTGAGTTGATGATTGAGGCTGACCAGTTGCCCATTAACCTTTGCTCCACGACAGCGTTCACCAATTTCGGTGTGGATATGATAGGCAAAATCGATTGGGGTTGCGCCTGCGGGCAAATCGATAATATCGCCTTTCGGTGTATAGACATAGATAT
>PGTJ01000270.1 GCA_002794515.1 Phototrophicales bacterium | reverse complement strand
TTTCCTTCTCTAAAAATTGGGGTGGGGGATTGCGCCACGCATACATCATATCCCATCCGCCCAGTTCCACTTCACCTAATTGCGGATGATTGAACGGATACCAATCGACATATCCCTTACCGCCCAACACCTCATCACTCCACTTGAGCATTTTGAGGTCATCTTCGTGTGGATGTTCCAGATACCATTCGATGTATTTATAATCGGTGATTCCTGCTTGCCGTTGCGGACTCCAGATTTCTACCGTCCAGCCAAATATGCCCAGATGTTCATATAGCCAGTCATCAAATACCCCAGTGATGACCTCTTTGGGATGGTATTTGAAATCATGAAATACCGATATGGCAGGATACCCCGTGATTTCTGTACCTTTTTCGCCGATTTGTTTATACACCCGCAAATCTTCGACAGGGAAATTGTCATCCGATTGTGTCCCATACGGACGCAATAACACACCACTCCACGTATGAAAGGTGATGCCATTGGTGATGTTGGGATGTGTGGCGATAAAATCGACCAGTGTACGGACTTCTGGCTCGGATGTTGGATATTTGCCCGCGCCATGTTGTTGTACTTCTTGTCGCCAATTGGCGGGGAAGTTGCGGTTCAAATCGAGACCTTCTGGGATGCGCTTCATGCGGATGGTCACACCATCATAATTTTCGATGTATCCCTCATTCATCAGGCGGTAATATGTTCCCCCAATCTCGGTTGGGTCGCGCCGTATGAGCAGGCGCGGTTCATCGGGATGTTGTTTCCAGTTACCATTGGGGTCTTTGATACGCATCATCAACAAGCGCCCGTCTCCATCCATATCTTCGTTGATAAATCCCTCTATATCCGCTTCGGGATACGGATACCACTTTGTGCTAGAGCGGATATAACGCGGTTTATCAGCGAGTGCCAATTCTGCGCCATCAGGATTGACCCGTGGGCAAATATAGAATACGCGGGTATCTAATGCGCGGGTAATATCGGCATTTTTTCCATATTCACGCGTCAGCTTATGGATGAGATAGAGCAGAGCAGTGGTCGGCGAGACCTCTGTGGCATGGATGTTGGCATCTGCCCAAATCGCTGGTTTTTCGCTATGATGACCTGTTTGTTGATTGGTGATTGTCACCAGCCAAATATCACGCCCTTCATAACTTTTGCCGATGCTCTCTAGTGTGACCAAGTTGGGGAATTCACTGGCAAATGCTTGTAGATTGCTGGTGAGTTCATCATAGCGCACATAATGGTCGAAGGTGATGTGTGGCATACTGCAAAAATCCTTTCTATGATATGAATCAATTTATGCGCCCACTTTGACAGGTTCTAACCTGTTGGGTTGCCGAAAGAGTAATTTGAGTTTGATGTTGATGATGCCGATGCCGACAAAAATCAACGATGCGCCCATGAGCATGGTGATGCTGATATGTTCATGTAAGATGAGCCAGCCTAAAATCAGACCGACCGCAGGCACGACATATGTCACCATTGTGGCACGGAACGCCCCTAATTCTTGGATGATGTAATAAAAGAACATATAGGCGATGAAAGTGTTGATAAACCCCAATCCCAAAATGGCAAAAAGCACATTATTGTCGAGTTGGTCATATGGGGTATAAGCACGCCCGCCCAAAAGGGGTTCTAGCAACATAAAGATGAAGCCTAAAGTCGCGCCGACCACAAATGTCGATGTGGATGTGATGAGCGAGGGTAATTTATATTTTGCCATCACCTTACGGCTATACACCGTTGATCCTGCATAACAAAATGAGGCGGCGACAATCGCCAATTGCCCCAGCAAAAAGTGAACATCTATCCCTGTATGATGCGCACTATCACCAAATTCAGATAAAATGCCGATGAATAATGGATTACGAAATGGGTCGATGGGGTTAATGGCATCCACCGAGAGCAGAAATACGCCCGAAAATCCCACTGCCAAGCCCAACAATTTACGTCGGGTGATGCGTTCATCGGCGAATGTGAAGTGAGCGATGACCAAGCCGAATAATGCCGCCGTTGCTTGTAAAATTGCCGCCATGCCACTGGTGATGACTTGTTCCCCGACCGAGATGAAGGTATAGGGGATAGCCACATTGAACGTCCCCAAGATGATTAATGCGCGGATAACAGGGAATTGTGTCGGAAACCGCAAGCCACGCGCATAAGCGACAATCGTCAGACAAACTGCCCCGATGAACGCCCGTGTGAACACGACTTGTGTGGGCGATACACCCGATACCCCAACCCGAATCAGCAAGAACGATGATCCCCAAATGAATGCTACCAACCAAAACGAAGCCCATGCTCTGGTTTTCATGTGTGAAAAATCCTACAATGTTGGATAAAAATAAAAAAGGCGACCAGCGTAAAACCTCAATCATACGCTAACGCCATTCTTATTATAAATGAGATGGTATGTATGGGTCAAATGCCATCAGGACGGGTTATAAGACCATTTTGTGGATGAATAATACCATCCCTAATCCCATTTGCGTTCATCAATAACGGTGCGCCCGCCCGGTTGAATCACCCCTTCATCTACGAATACCACCTCATCTACGCGCAACCGTACCGCTTGTTGCACCAATGCTTTGAGTTTATCGGCGAGGTCGCCCGCTTCTGCGCCGTTTTCCAATTGCACACGCAGGGTGACATAATCATTTTTTTCTGGGCGAGATATAACCGCTTGCATCCGCTTAATTTGCGGGAATTGCGCTTTGGCGGCGAGCAGTTGATTCGGATGTAAAAACATGCCCCGCACTTTTATCGCCTCGCCACTGCGTCCGAACAAGCCCATCAGGTGTTGGGCGCTATGGGTGGGATTGGGATCGAGAGCGCCTAAATCGCCTGTGCCAAAACGGATGAGTGGATAGGCTTTGTTGAAGGTCGTCACGACAATCTCGCCTTTTTCGCCATCTGGCACGGTCTGACCTGTTTCGGGGTCGACAATTTCGATATACACCGATTCCACAATGCTAAAACCCGGTTTATCTGAGCGACTATAACCGATGATGCCTAAATCGGCTGTGCCATAGGCAGATGTGGTTTTCATGCCAAATTCGCCTTCAAAACGGGCTTGTTGTTTGGCGGTATAAATTTCGGCAGAGAATAATGCCTTGTTGATGCTGATTACCTCTTTGGGGAAGCCCATCTCTAGTGCTTTATCAATCAACGTCTCTAAATAACTGGGTTGACCGACAAAACCTGTGACATTCAAGGCGCTTATCATCATAACTTGCAGTTCGGTATTGCCCGGTCCCGAAGGGATGACTGTTGCCCCACATGCCCGTAACGCCTCATCCAATAATAAGCCCGCAGGTGTGAGGTGATACATAAAGGTATTCAGCACCCGATCGCCACGTCCAAAGCCGACATACCGAAATGGCGCGAGGTTATATTCTGCCGCATCGGGGTTGAGCGGTTGCGGATCATAAATCGGACCCGGCGAGATATAAATACGAGGTAAATCGTCAATCGGGATGGTCAAAAAACCGCCAAAGGGGGGATTGGCTTGGTGGATTGCCACCAGCGAGTCTTTGCTGGTGATGGGCAATTTGACCAAATCGGCGACACCTTGTATGTCATTTGCCGTCACACCTGCCGAGTCAAAAATTTGCTTGATGGCGGGCGATTTAGCATAGGCATGAGCCACCAATTCCCGAATCCGATGATCAAATGATGACATAAACACACGCTCCTTTTATAGATGATGGCGATTCACACAGCAAGGGCGCAATCGATTGCGCCCTTA
>PGTJ01000364.1 GCA_002794515.1 Phototrophicales bacterium | reverse complement strand
GTTATATATACTACTACGACCAAAGGCACTTGTAGTCGTAAGTCCTATTAAATTTGGAGGAATTATTTGTTTTTCAATATGTGTAATTTTTTGATGATATTTTTGAGCATATAGGATACGTATTTCATTAGAAGCAGCTGCCAATGCGATTAACTTCCCACCTAACAAACGATTATAAGGTGGCACAGCCCCTAA
This sequence comes from Phototrophicales bacterium, assembly GCA_002794515.1. Taxonomy (GTDB): domain Bacteria; phylum Chloroflexota; class Anaerolineae; order Aggregatilineales; family Phototrophicaceae. The sequence continues at coordinate 2,378 of PGTJ01000364.1, read as the reverse complement.
TGTAAAAATATCCATCATCTGGTTAACAATTGTCACCTTCCGATGTTTAGGAATAGACAGAAAATCATCACGTACCTTAAAATCAATCGGGGGAGATTGTAAACCAATGATACCAATTAATTTATTATTATAATCATCAAAGATTAAAAATCGCATCCTTCTACCATATCCACTTGAATATGGTAAGGACCACGTATACCGTGCTAATCTAAAAACATGAGCTTCCCAACTTTTTTTAACTTCAATAAGACGAGGGCGTATTTTCTCAGGAATAATATCAGTACCATCAGCAAAATAGTGTGCATATTTGGGAAAGTGTTTTTTTATCCATATGTTGTCTTTTGCTAAACGTGAACAAACCGCATCACGATGTAACATTCTATAAGCTGTTTTTTGTTCTGCATTTGTTTCGTAAACCAAGTTACTTCTGGTATGAAGTATTAGCTCCCTTAATTTACTGGCATCTTCCTCAAAGTCACTATATTTGTTAGGAACTTCTACTTCATATATTGCATCTAAAACCATTTTATTATCTCGATCTGTGTTTATAATATTGCGAATTATACCTGAAAAGACTTAAAAAATGCAAAATATTTTATAACCTCCCCCACCCACGTCACACACCCAGAAGCAGGGCTACGCCCGTCGCTTCCGAACTGATAATACAAAAAGACCAGCTTATGCACGGGTCTTTTTTCATTATAGTCACATGGCGCAGGGTGCATCTGACGACCCCCATCATCCTGCGCCCAAAAATTGCGTCAGCCCCGCCCGTGTGTTGAGGTGATGCGGCAACAGGGTGTTATCTAATAGGCGGGTCTTGCCGAAGCGCACCGTCAGCGAGAGCAACAACGGCTCATCATCGTTGGGCATATCCCCGCGTCCCCAATCCATATCGGGGATGACGGCGATGGGCGCGAGCGTGCGGGCAGTATTCACCGCGATGTAATCAATTTGCGCCAACGGCTCGTTGTCAATTTCATCCGCCACCGCCTGTAACAACCGATGTGGCTGGCGTTCCCCTTCATGATATAACGCAGAAGCCCGCATCATCCCCCGTGATAAGCACACCGCGCTCGCCCGTTGTTCGCCAGATAAATACACATTGCGCGAACTCATAGCTAATCCATCGGCTTCGCGGGCGGTGGGGATGATGGCGATTTCGGTGGGGATATGCAAATCGCGCACCATGCGGCGGATGACGCACACCTGTTGGGCATCTTTCTGACCGAAATAGGCGATGGTCGGTTGGGCGAGATTGAACAATTTATTCACGATGGTCGTCACACCGCGAAAATGGGTGGGGCGCATCGCCCCTTCCAGTTGTTGTGTGATATGCTCGACCGTTACATACGTCTGATACCCCTGCGGATACATGTTATCGGGGGTGGGTGTGAAGACGGCATCTACGCCCGCATCGGCTAATTTTTGCAGATCGGCATCCAGCGTGCGCGGATAGGCGGCAAAATCTTCGCCCTGACCGAATTGGGTCGGATTGACGAAGATGGTGGTGATGACATGTCGATTATCGTCACGGGCGTGTTCGACCAGCGAGAGATGTCCCGCATGTAACGCGCCCATCGTTGGCACAAGCCCAATCGTGCCAGATACTGTTTTGCGATAGGCGATAAGCGCTTCTGGTGTGTGTAGGATGTGCATGAAATTGTTGCCTTTTAGGTTTGTATAAGGTATAATTTATGTAATAGTATTTCATTAACATTTGGAGAAAACAATGCCGACATTCATTGATAATGAATTAAATAGTCTTCATAATATACCTCATAATTCTCGTATCCCTGAGATGTATTATATTCGTGATATTTTAGCATATGGCATTATTTTACAGCAAATTGAAGAACAACAAGGTCGCAACCTGATACCGGTGGATAAATGGGTGATGGGTATTTCGGCATTGACTTTCGATCAAATTAGAGCCTCTCTTGCCCATGTGGTGAATGCTGGTTATTTTGGAGAATTCGACTTTGACCAAAATAAATTTTCGCTGAATGATAATGCCAAAAAAGAGATTTTAGACGCATTCAATAGTGATATACATAGCTATAAATTGGATTCCAATCTCCCCGGTACAACCGTGACTGGGCGACAATTTTCTCTGCGAATGAATAACCATTTTGAGACGAGAGAATTGCCGTATGATGATTTAGCATCATTAGTCGCTATGAGCATAAAAAGTATTTTGCCTGATATTCAAATTCAGGGATTGAACTCGCCACATCGAGATATCAGCCTTGTGCGGATCTTTTATGAGGATTTGTGGGAATCGGGTATTATCGTTGTTCGCAATCCAGGGACATTAAAACGAGAGGATTTTTTACAAGCGGCATTTTTTGCTAATCCGATTGCCAATAATCCGTACC
>PGTJ01000238.1 GCA_002794515.1 Phototrophicales bacterium | reverse complement strand
GTCCAGACCAGCGCCGGTTTGCGCTCTTCGATAATAATTTTGATCATCTCGGGGGGCCAACCGATGGTCACACGAGCATCGGCGATTAAACGTGATTTCGATAAAATGGCATCGCGCACATCATTGGGGTCGATGAGAAATATCGGCAAGCCAGCAATTTCAGTATACCGAAACACTTCTGATGGATCGATATACGTTGCGCCAACAACGGTGATCGTCCGCACCTTAAAAAATTCAGTCTGAAACATGATCACCAATAGCCCAATCATACAAAGTACGATAACCCCACTGACCACGCGCCAGCTCACCCCGACCTTGCGACGGAGGCTATGGTCGATGGGGCGTTCTGTGTTCGGTTTTGGCTTGGGGACGGCATCCCCACGCCAAACCGCAGGGGCGCGTTCTGTTTTCCGTTTTTGTTGCCGAGCGCGTACAGATGACATCCATTATCCTCAGAAATCAAAAATCAGGTGACATACATCACCCGATTCTATTATATATCATCCGCATCAAACACACAGGTTAAGTTCTTATTCTTTTCTTTGAGATTGAGAACTAGATCTTCGGCTAACAACTTTACACTTGGTTGCGAAGGTATAAACTTTGTTTGTATTTATCAATTGAGGGGCGACAACGCGCCCCAATTGATGATCACCGTCCAATGGCACGCGGGTCGAAGGTGGTATCGACGATCAAGCCCAGTGCTTGGGCAATATCACCCCATGAGACCAATTTGAAATTTTGGTTATCTTCGGGGTTAATGTTCAAATCATCTTGTGCCACAAACACACCTGTTGGGAAAGCATCACCAAGTGAAAAATTGGTGACATCGATGCCATCTGTGCCACTGATGCCATCTACCATTGTCCCCTCAATCACGCTGAACACGCCGATGAGGGGATTATCACCTGCGCGGTCATAAACCACAAATCGGCTACTACCCTGACTAGATGCCAATAAATACCCTGCCCCATTTTGGGCATAATAAATCGCCAAGCCTTCAACATCGGCTGTGAGGGGATTACTATCGGTGATGGCAACTTGGGCAATTGGTGTAATCGGCTGGTCGGGTTCGGCATAAAATTTCCAGATGCCCACTTTTTCTTCGCCGACATACAAAAATCCGAGTTCGTCATCGGCGACACAACCTTCAGGTTGCGAATCGAGGCGCAGTGTCCGCACCAATTCGGCATCGACCAAACCCGCACCATTATCGAATAAACGATATTGCTCAATCACCCCGTCAACACTATTGGGGATGGCATAAAATTCACCCGTGATGATGCTATGATACATACAAATGCCATACACTTCTTGCGCCTCTGAGACGATCAATCGCGCCGCCACATTTTCGAGGGTGCGCGTATCGGCATTCATCTTGAGTATGGCGATATTATTTTCGGTGCGGTTTGTGCCAACAACAATCGTCACCAATTCGCCCCCCAACGGGAAGTTATAACGCAAATCGACATTATTCACACGCCCGATTGGCAATTTTTGTCGCAGTGTTCCATCGAGATTATACGTCACCAAACCACCTTGCGGGGTTTTATCGGTGGCGATAATCAGGCTTAAATTGGGGTCTGTGGGATGAATCCAAATAGCAGGATCATCGGCGGCATCGACACCAGCTTGCACAGGTTGTGTCTCGTGGGTGGCGCGAACAGTCACCACGCCCGATTGGATGCTGGTGCGTGGATTGTAATTGATATCGGTGATCAATCCGAGCGCATCAGCAATCGCACCCCAATCTGCCAATTTGAAATTGGTATTGGCGGTGCTGGTCGCCGTCTGATTCACATCATCGGTGGTGATGAACACCCCATTGGGAAATGCGTCACCGAGTGGCGCACTCAACACATAAATACCAGCAGGTTCTTGCACCGCATCAATATCACCCGTTTGTATCAGCGAAAATTCGCCAATGAAAGCATTATCACCGCGCCGTTCATATACCAAAAAGCTATTGGCTTGTTCATTGGCGACAATCACATAACCTTGCCCCTCAGAGGCATAATAGATGGTGATTCCTTCGGTCTCATCGCGGATATTTCCCCCTTTTATATCCACTAAACGACGACGAATGCCCGCTTCGGGTTCTGCGCCATAACGCCAGATGGCGACTTCGCCTTCGGTGATATATAAATTAGAATAGGTATCATCCACAATGCACGATTCCACCTCACCACCGACCTCGAATTGACGACGGAGTTCACCGACAATCTTGCCGTTTTCATCGGCGGTGAGCAGATATTGCTCTGCCTCTCCACCTTCACTCATGACAAAAGCATAAAAACCACCTGTGACCGGGCTACGATACATACACAATGATGTATGACGCACCCCCACATCGATTTTGTTAATTTCGACCAATTGGCGCGTATCGGGATTGATGGTATAAAACACCACCTTACGGCGGTCTTTCACCCCACCCGCAATGAGCGGAATGGTGGTATCGCCCATCGGAAAATCGTAGCGCAAATCGGCTTGCCCAATGGCATCGTCATCTAAAAATTGGAGCAATTTGCCCGATAAATCATAAACACCAATGCCCTCGTTGTCATCTGTGCCGATGAACACGCTCAAATTCGCGTCTGTGGGATGCACCCACACCACTGCCGATGACGCGCCATCCCCAGGCGACACATCACTTTCGAGGATGATCTCAACCCCTCTGCCCGATTGGGCAACGGCGATATTGACCGAAATGCAGATTAAAAATAAAGACCATATCCATTTTTTCATGTGGCTTAAAATCCCTTTTTGTAGATAAGCATAGCAATAACACATGACCATAAATCGCCGATGTTAACACGATGCAAATCAGGGATTAACAACTGCATGTGATGAGGCTAAAAAATGTTGGTGCGTGATAAAATATTTGATGTTATAATGAGCATATCGTATGTTTGGGGGTTCATGAGATGAATAAACCCATTGTTCTGTCGCTACCAGATGATTTAACCGCTTATGCCGAAGCGATGATGCACAGCACAGGCAAATCGCTAGAAGACGTGATTAATGATTGGTTACGGATAGGCGCGAATCGGCATTTGCGTTTATATACCATCGGGCATAGCAACTTATCGTTTGATGATTTTCTGAGTCGGTTAGGCACACATCACATCACCACCGTGGTCGATGTGCGTAGTGAGCCATATAGCAAATACACCCCACATTTTAGCAAACGTGAATTACAAACTGCCCTCGAAGCGCACGGCATCATCTATCGCTATGCGGGCGAATTTTTGGGTGGCAGACCCGCCGATAAATCGGTGTATCAGACAGGCACAGTCATCAGCGAAAACACCTCCCGCGATGCCTATCTGGATTTGGTCGATTATACGTTGGTGATGAAGCGCGATTGGTATCATAAAGGCTTGCAACGATTGATAGACATCATCCAAGAAGCACATCATCAACACGAACATGTGGTGATAATGTGTAGCGAGGGCGACCCCGAAGATTGTCATCGACATCACCTCATCACGCGGTCGCTCATCGACCCCGCCGTGCAATCCTTGCCCAACACGCCCGTCTTGGCAGTGTATCATATCCTGAAAGACGGACACCTGCAATTCGTCAATCCAACAGTTTTCAAAAAGCCCGAACAGCAGAGGTTATTCTGATGTCTATCCAATTGTTCACCATCGGCTTTACACAAAAATCGGCAGAACAATTCTTTAACCTGCTCAAGCATCATCAGGTGAATGTGCTGATTGACACCCGCCTCAAACCCGATTCACAACTGAGCGGATTCGCCAAAGGGCGCGACCTGCCCTATTTTCTTAGGCATCTCATCGGTTGTGATTACATCCACAACCCACTCATGTCGCCGACCGAGGCGATATTAACGGCGTACCGTGATAATAAAGATTGGGACGCATATGAAATTCAATTTAGGGAGCTTTTAGCCGAGCGCGAGCTGATTAAACATCTCGACAAGACATGGTTTATGGAACATCGGGCTTGCTTGTTATGCAGTGAGCATGAACCAGACCACTGTCATCGGCGGTTAGTGGCAGAATATATTCAATCATTTTGGGGAGAAACGGAGATATGGCATCTGATGTAAGCAAGAAGACTTTGTTTTTAGTGACCGATGTGACGCATATGCGGGGTGATAAGGTGTGTATTTTGGGCGTAAATGACCAATTCGAGACAATCCGCCCCGAATTGCCACCACCAGGGATTTTTCTGCGCCACCTAAAAATTAAAAATGGGGTGATTTGTCCACGTTCTGTCTTACATATTC
>PGTJ01000333.1 GCA_002794515.1 Phototrophicales bacterium | reverse complement strand
CATCTATGCTAATAAATAAAAAACAGGGCATTGCGCCCTGTGTGTATGGTCTGATAATCGGTTAAAAATGGTCAAAGATAGTCTCGTAGGTTATGTGCCAAGCGCGGATGACGCAGGCGACGCAACGCTTCTTTTTCGAGTTGGCGAATTCGCTCGCGGCTCAGACTAAATTTGTTGGCGATTTCTTCTAATGTATGGGGTTCGACACCGCCTAATCCGAAGCGCAAACGCAGAATATGGCTCTGACGGGGTGTGAGTTCAGATAAAATTTCTTCAATCGCCTCTTCGAGCAAATGCTGTGTCGCCGAATCGACAGGGCTGGGTGATTCGTGGTCTTCGATAAAATCGCCAAATTCGCTATCGCCATCTTCACCAACAGGGCGCTCTAGGGCAATCGCATGTTGGCTAGCATCCATCATCGAGCGAATTGTATCGATGGGCATATCCATCTCATCGGCGATTTCTTCTGGCGATGGTCTACGTCCGATGCTTTGCTCTAATGATTGAGCGACACGATACATTTGGCGAATACGTTCTGTCATGTGGAGGGGAATGCGGATGGTGCGGGTTTTTTGGGCGAGGGCGCGGGTGATAGCTTGTCTGATCCACCAAGTGGCATATGTGCTAAAGCGGTTGCCCCGTGTATAATCGTATTTATCCACCGCCCGCATCAAGCCGACATTGCCCTCTTGGATGAGATCTGGAAATGGCAAACCCTGACCCATATACCGTTTGGCGATGCTCACCACCAAACGTGTGTTGGCACGCCCTAAATGTTCACGGGCGCGTTGACCATCTTGGACGAATTTTTGTAATTTTTTGAGGCGTTCTGGCGGGTAATGATTTTGATGGGCATATTTTTTGAGGCGGTCTTGGGCTTTGATGCCCAGTTGAATGCGTTTGGCGAGGGAGATTTCTTCATCGGCATCGAGCAGGGGTTCTTGTGCCATTTGCCGAAAATACAACCCAACGGGGTCATCTGGCGAGATGGCGTTGAGGTCGCCAATGGTCGGGTCGTGTAATAATTCGTCCCCCTCAAATTCGCCCTCTTGGTCATCACTGAGCATAGCGGGGTAAAACATATCGCTTTCGTAATCGTAACGGATGTCGATGCCCAATTCTTCGAGTTCATAAATGATGCTCTCGACAGATGGGGCGTTATCGGAGTCATCTTCTAATATTTCTAAAATATCTTCAAATGTCAAAAAACCTTGTTGTTCTGCCTTATCTATGAGTTCTTGAATCACCGAACACCTCGCTTTGGTTCAAAACCTCGTCAAAAAATATAAAAAAGGCACCATGAGATGCTTTTTCATCCCTGATTAGCATTATATAAGAGATTGCAAAAGTGTGCTTGTAAAATTCATAAATTGCTATCAGTTATTTCCCACCAACATTTGTTAAGACATCTTTATTCTAGCATAGCATATCATCAGAAAATGATTAATAGTGGATAAGTGATGATATGGTGTTATTAATCTTTTAGTATTTTGTTCTATTGCGTAATAGATGTGTGGTGGGGCTTGCCATGACAAGCCCCCAAAATCATCATTCCACCGCCGTAGGTGTATGGATAAAATTCAATTTCGATAGTTCGCGCACTTGAATATCGGCGCGGTAACTGCTCCGCACCAACGGACCACTTTCGACCCACTTAAATCCGAGTTCCAAGCCGATCGCTTTCAGTTTGTCGAATTCGGCAGGGGTATAAAACCGCTCAACGGGCAAATGCTTTTTGCTCGGTTGCAGATACTGCCCAATGGTCAGAATGTCCACACCGATATTCGCCAAATCGCGCATGACCTCGACCACTTCATCGAATGTCTCGCCCAAACCGACCATAATGCCACTTTTGGTCAATACCAAGGGTTGCATTTGTTTGGCATTTCGCAAGGTGGCTAATGCCCATTGATAATTATCTTGCGGTTGCACCTTTTTGAACAGGCGCGGGACGGTCTCGACATTGTGGTTCAAAATTTCGGGTTGGGCATCCATGACAATTTTGAGCGCATCGGGGTTGCCCTTAAAATCGGGGATGAGGACTTCGATGCTACATCCGGGTTGCAATTGGCGAATCCGTTTGATGACCATCGCAAAAATTGGCGCACCGCCATCGGGGCGTTCATCGCGGTTCACACTGGTGATGACCACATGGCGCAAGCCCATTGCCCGCACACTTTCGGCAACGCGATTCGGTTCTGCCCAATCCAATGGAGACGGGCGACCAGTTTTGATATCGCAGAAGCCACATGAACGGGTACAGGTGTCGCCCATCATCAAAAATGTGGCTGTGCCACGTCCCCAACATTCGCCGATATTCGGGCATTGGGCTTCTTCGCATACCGTATGCAGGGTTTTGCTCCGCATTAAGTGATGCACATTCTGATACGTTTCGCCACTTGGGGCTTTGACACGAATCCACGGTGGACGGCGACGCGGATGGTTGGGGTCGGGTTGCCATTGGGCATCATCGCTCGCCGTAGAAATATCATCAAGAGGGATAATATCGCTCACAGATTGTCACCTTTACAATATAATGATGTAACATCCTTATCATAACACGCTCAGCACCTGATGGATATAGGTAGGATTATGACCATCTTGCACATCTGCGCCAAATGCGTTAAAAATAACAGACATGATTTCTTTCTTGATGGATGAAAATAGATGATACCCATTGAACAAATCTTGCTCTTTTCGGGCGCATTTTTGTGTTTAGCCATTTTTGCCAGTAAACTCGCCGCCTATTCGGGGCTTCCTGCCTTGCTCCTCTTTTTGGGATTGGGCATGTTGGCGGGGTCGGATGGGTTTGGTGGCATCACTTTCGATTATCCAGCCGTTGTGCAAGCCATTG
>PGTJ01000131.1 GCA_002794515.1 Phototrophicales bacterium | reverse complement strand
GAATATTCTATAATAGGTAATGTTGTATTTTTGATAGAAATCAGTGTATAGATGTAATTTTATGACCGATACCGAGCCACTTTTTACCATCCGCCCACTTGAACCCAGTGATAGAAATTGGGTTGCCCACTTTTTGGATGAACATTGGCGCTCTACAAAAATTGTCTCTCGCGGGGTCGCTTATTATGCCCATTTATTGCCGGGCTTTGTGGCAGAATTGACCCACGCCCCAGACGATGCCCGCCCTGCTGGTCTGATTACATATCATATCGAAGGGCGGAGTTGCCAGATTATCACCCTCGACAGCCTGCAAAAAGGCATGGGCATCGGCTCGCGCTTATTGGATACCGTCAAACAAACTGCCATTGAACACGGTTGCAAACGATTATGGCTGGTCACGACCAACGACAACCTCGAGGCGTTACGATTCTATCAAAAATGGGGGATGCACCTCGTGGCTGTATATCCGAATGCGCTGGTCGAATCGCGCAAGCTCAAGCCACAAATCCCAATTATCGGCAAAGATGATATTCCCCTGCGCGATGAAATTGAACTCGAAATCAATTTATAGGATGATTTGATCATGTATGACCGTCCGACCGCCCAAGAATTGCTCGATGCGGCACGCACACACCTCGAAACGCACGTCATCCCCGTCATCAAAGGCGATAGAAAATTATATTTTCAGACCCTCGTGGCGATTAATGTGTTGCGGATTGTCGAACGCGAATTGGGACATTATGAGGCGCATTTAGGTGCAGAGTGGTCACGGTTACGCGATTTATTGCAACTCGATACCCCCATCCCCAATAATCAACGCGGGTTCATGACCGAAGTCATGGCGCAAAATCACCTGCTCGCCGAGGCGATTCGTGCTGGTGAATACGATTCATCACAAACCTTATTCGACCACCTCAAAGCCACCACCATCGAACAACTCGAAGTGGCAAATCCGTTATTTCTGATGAAGATCCTCGCCGAAATCAACGACCCATCGTTAGATGCGTGGTCAAGCCGATAACTTTTTGACCACATCCTGTAACAAGTGGCGCATAAATCCTTCTGCAGGGCATTGATAAATCGGGTCATGCACATAAACTGTTTTATCTGGCATATCCACCTGTAAGCCCACACGCCCATAAATATTATTCAAAATCCGAATGTGCCAATCTGCACCATTGTGCTGATAGTGATGGATGCGCTCAGACCGCCGTCCACTGTTCGCCACCCATTCATCATAAAGCGTATCAAATGGCGTGGGTGCTGTTTTGGTTTGTCTGGCGCGGAAATAATCGATAAACCATGTATGGAGCATATCGGCATATCCACTCAAGGCGAAGTCGATCTCGGCATCTTTTAAGCCGATGGCATCATTCACCGCTTTGAGGGTGTGATAAAACAAGCCTGTGAAGGCATCCCAAAATTCACCATCAGACAAATCTGGTGAAGGCGATGCAAGCCCATCGAGTACCGTTTGTCGGAGCGTTTTGAGGGCATCACCCGCTTTATCGATGCTCGCCATGCCCGTGAAATCTTTGGGTTCAAATAATGCGACGCCAAAATCATCTGGCAGGTGATATTCTGCCCGAAATTGGCGAATTGGAACACAGGTATATCGTTGGTGGTTAATGATGATGTCCATCAGATACATTGAAATGGGCGCAACAGATTGCGCCCGCATCTAGGCGATTCTCATTTGTGGATGTTGCAGATGCCATGTGGTCGCTTGTTCATAGGCATGAGCCACGCGCAAAATGGTTTGTTCATCAAATGGCTTGCCAATGAGTTGGAAGCCGATGGGCATCCCACCTTCGCCGAAGCCACACGGCACATTGATGGCGCATACCCCTGCCAAATTAACCGATATTGTCAACACATCCGCCAAATACATCTCGAGTGGATCATCGGTCTTTTGACCAATTTTGAACGCCACCGATGGCGATGTCGCACAAGCAATCACATCGACCTGCTCAAAGGCGCGGTCAAAATCTTGCTTAATCAACGCCCGTACTTGAGTCGCTTTGCCATAGAAGGCATCATAATATCCTGCCGATAAGGCATATGTCCCCAGCATGATGCGTCGCTTGACTTCCGCGCCAAAGCCTTGCCCGCGTGTCTTTTTGTAGGTATCCCACATATCTTGCCCTTCTACCCGCGCCCCATAGCGGATACCATCAAAACGGGCGAGATTAGCCGAGGCTTCTGAGGTGGCAATCAGATAATAGACGGGCAGGCTATATTCGGTATGAGGCAGGCTGATTTCGACAATTTCCGCGCCCAATTCGCGCAATTTTTCGATAGCGGTGCGGATAGCCGTCTCGACTTCGGGTTGCATCCCCTCGACAAAATATTCTTTGGGAATACCCACACGCAAGCCTTTGATATCGCCTGTGAGGTGTTCGAGATAATTCGGCACAGGCAGGGGCATACTGGTGGAGTCGAGTGGGTCATGCCCTGCGATGACCGCCAAAATCCGCGCCACATCTTCAACCGTGTGCGCCAACGGTCCCGCCGAATCTAATGATGAGCCATAGGCGATCAGACCATATCGGCTCACCCGTCCATAACTCGGTTTGAGGGCGGCAATCCCACAAAACGCGCCGGGCAGGCGGATACTCCCCCCTGTATCTGTGCCGAGTGTGGCGCTCGCCATGAACGATGCCACCGCCGCACCACTACCACCACTGCTACCGCCTGGCACACGGTCTAGATCCCACGGATTGCGGGTGATAAAATAACCCGAATTTTCGGTCGATGACCCCATCGCAAATTCATCCATATTGAGTTTGCCCAAGATGACCATCCCCGCATCATATAACCGCGCCACGCAGGTCGCATCGAAAATGGGGATATACCCCGCCAAAATTTTTGAGCCACAGGTGGTCTGAATGCCTTTGGTCGATAGCACATCTTTGATGCCCATCGGGATGCCCAATAATGGCTTTTTGACCCCTTGTGCGCGAAGTGCATCAGCCTGTTCGGCTTGTTCGAGGGCAATATCTGTCGAGATGGTCAGATAGGCTTTGATATGCGGGTCGTACTTAGCGATGTTATCCAGATAGGCTTGTGTGAGTTGAACAGAGGTGATTTCCCCCGCATCCATCTTGGCGAGGGCTTCTGAAATGGTCAGGTGGGTTAAATCGGTCATGCAGTATCATCCTACACATTGTGATGAAATTATCATGCGAAAGTATAGCATAAATTGCGATAAATCAATGGGTGCTATTCGTTTACTGGTGCGAATTGGGTACAATATCTGCATATTGATAACAGCATAAGGAGCGATGATATGCCCAAAATCAGCATCAATGTGACGATTAACGCCTCGATTGGCGATGTATTTCGGTATGCGATTGATAACCTACAAGCCTGGCAAACCGATGTTGAAAATATGGATATGACCGATGAGCGCATCCGTACAGGCATCAGCATCACCCAACGGCGTAGCACCCACCTGATGGGATGGCGCTTAGATTTGAATGCCGATATTACCGATTATAAGCCGAATAAACTGGTTGAATATAAAGGTGTATTGGGGCGCTTCCCCGTTTCGGGTCAGATTGAATTCACACCACAAGGTGGCACAACACTGGTCTGCGAGACGATGACCATCCGAATGCCCTTTCTGACGGGGTTATATGCGCCATTCATGCGCCGCGTGATGACCGCACGCACACAACGGGTGTTAAATACGCTGAAAAATCAATTAGAAAGTGGGGTCAAACACCCCCCCCAATAGGTGGTTATGCGGTACACTGAGAGGTATCGTTTTGTGTAACCAAGAGGTGTATCATGGCAAATCGGGTTTTGGTTGGGACATCAGAAGAATTTCCGGCAGGTGAATTGAAAGCAGTGAAAGTTGAAGGCGAATCGATTGTCGTTGCACGGGTGAGCAGTGGGGTATGTGCCGTGAAGAATAAATGCGCGCATCTGCCCTTGCCCCTCGCAGGAGGCAAGTTAGAGGGCGATAGCATCGTCTGTCCTTGGCATAATTCTAAATATGAGATGTGCAGTGGCGAAAATCAAGATTGGGTGGCGGGATTATTGGGCATCAAAATGCCAAATTGGTCGCGCAGTCTGATTAGCTTTGGCAAAAAACCCCAACCCCTGACCACCTACATCGTCATCGAAGAAGACGGCAAGGTGTATGTAGAGATTTAGTTTTGTGTATCGCATATTGAACACATCCCCTATCATCCGTTATCATAGGCTTATTCAATATCAATGATGGATGAGGATAAAAGATTATGCGATTAGGCATTATCGGGCTTCCCAATAGTGGAAAAACGACCATTTTTAATGCGCTCACAGGACAAAATTTGCAAACCACCGCATCCAGTAGCGGTCAATTTGAGGTACATACAGCAGTCGTCAATGTGCCAGATGCCCGTCTGGATGCGCTCATCAAATTATACAATCCTAAAAAAATTGCCTATGCCACCATCACCTTTGCCGATATTGCGGGCTTAGATAAAGGCATTAGCGAAGGTGGATTAAAAGGGCAAATGCGGAATGAACTGTCGCAAGTCGATGGATTTGTGCATGTGGTACGCGCCTTTAAGGATGACACCGTCCCACATCCGTATGAGACGATAAACCCGCAACGTGACCTCGAGATGATCGAAGCCGAATTTCTGTTGAATGATATGGTCACAGTCGAAAAACGCTTGCAAAAAATCGCCGATGATATTCGCATCAAAGGCAAAAAGCTCGAAGCCCAATATGCCGATGAATTGGCATTATTCGAGGCGATGAAGGCTCATCTGGATGCCGAAAAGCCCTTGCGCGATTTTGGATTAACACCTGACCAAGAAAAATCGTTGCGCGGTTATGGCTTCTTGACGCTCAAGCCGATGTTGATTGTCGTCAATTTGGGCGATGAAGCCCAAGACCCCGAAAAACTCATCACCTTCCCACATAAGCGCACCAAATTGGTCGGATTACAAGGCAAGCTCGAAGCTGAACTGGCACAATTTGATAATGATGAAGACCGCGCTATGTTCATGCAAGAATATGGCATCAGCGAATTGAGCGCCTCGAAAGTGATTCGCTTGGCATATGAATTGATGGAAATCCAGTCATTCTTCACCGTTGGGCATGATGAATGTCGGGCGTGGAGCATCGCCATTGGTGCAACAGCACCCGAAGCGGCAGGTGTGATTCATAGCGATTTGCAAAAAGGCTTCATCCGCGCCGAAGTGATGTATTTCCAAGATTTACTCGATGCAGGTAGCGAGGCGGCGGTCAAACAAGCGGGCAAGTTCAGCTTGCAGGGCAAAGATTATGTCGTGCGCGATGGTGATATTGTGCATATCCGTTTTAATGTTTAACATACAATAATAGCCATCGGTTGCGAGCCGATGGCTATTGAGATTGACCACACATCACGCGGGCGCACCTGTATTGGTGATTTGCAGGCGACGCAACATATCATGGAAGGTATTGGCATTTTCGCTATTGCTGGTCATGATGACCATATACATAAAGCCCGCATTCATATTGATAACCATATATTGATACAACCCACCCGATTCTGCCGCCACAAACAACGCATCCCCAAATCCATACGAGCGTAAGCGCGTCTCTAAAATGGTCATGCCCGATTGTGGCGAGACCTGATTAAACCCTGCTTGTAATTCTGCCAGTGAGAGGGGTTGATTATTCATCGGCAGGCGCAAAATCACCAAAATATTATCGGTTTCGCGGTCGACCAGCCCCATCTGTAACAAGGCACGAGTCGTGCGGGCATCGACCACACCTAACAATGCCTGCCATTGGGTATTATTGGCAATGGCGTTTGTGTTATCACGCCAAGTATTGGGCAGGGTGATACGCACAAAGGGGGTCGAAAACTCGACCAATGTACTCGAAATTTGTCGTTCTGTGACCGATACCGCTTGTAGGCTACTGCGTCCACCACCACCCAATGGCAAATTGCTGAGGACGACAAAACCAATCACCACAATAGCGAACATCACGGCAATAACCGTAGCGGGGTTTGCCCCATCTTGTGAAATTGGACTGCCCGATGAAGATGCCGTGATCGGCTTGGGTGGCGAGATGGGTGCATCTATCCGCTTCGGTGGCACATTAGGAACGGTTGGCTTTGGCGTAGATGTTATGGGTGGTAGGGGCGATATGGGTTGGCTAGGCGTGCCAAAATTGGCTTGCAACTTACCCGACAGGGCGATGCTAATCAATTGCAATCCCATATCATAATTATTCCGCAAGTCGATAATGGCGTATTGTTGGAGGCTTGGGGGGATATCGGCATCTTCTAATTGCGCCACGATGATTTGTTTTTTTTCGGCATGTGCGTTATCAATCTCTTTATGAAAACGCTCCATCATTGTGGCTGTGCCGACCAACCCCACCACCACACAATCGGCAATGGCGATCTCGCGTCGGGCTAAATCGGAATCGGGCGGAATGCCGTCGTTGGTAAAAACCTTGAACCCAATCTTCATCAATGCTAAACGAAAATCTGCCAGCGCATCGCTGGTTGGGTCGGGTGAACTAAGGAATACATTCTTCGGTGGCATGGGAAATTCCTAATCTCGCTGGTTATCTTATTTATATGATAACGGGTTTTGAACCGTTTTAACATGATAACCCATTTATATCATCATTTCGTTTATCAAATTCTAAGCGCTCGGCGTATAATTGAAGAAAACCACAACAGGCATATTCAAGAAAGGATACAACCATGACCGAAGAGACACCTCATACCAATCCATTACGCACACCACTGAGTGATGAAGAAAAAAAACAGGTGAAGATGATGTTCATCTTTTTGGGCTTCATCCTCTCGGCGATTATCTTTGTGAGCATCGTCATTGGCGTGGTCAGCAATATTTTGTGGTAACTGGCTTAACAGTTTCATAAACTGATTGCATCATTTTGGGCATTTTGGGTTAAAATAGTGGGGAATCTATTCAATTTGGTATAAGTGATGATAAATAT
>PGTJ01000284.1 GCA_002794515.1 Phototrophicales bacterium | reverse complement strand
TATCTATTCTGGCATAACTGATGAAAAGTTTCATAATAAGTTCCTTGACTGATAAAAGCGACACAGTTCATCTTTTTATGGTGAATACAGTTGTTTTTTTCGCCAATCATCAACCAGCTTTAATGCCTCTGGCGTGCCAATTGCCATGAGGGCATCAATGGTCATATCGCACACCCGTTTGTCATCCCAAATGGGATGGCGAATGTCATCGAGGCATTGTTGCAAATCGGGGATAGTGCGCGGGTCGGCTAATCTGCCTAACGCCTCTATACATACCCATCGTACCGATTCATCTCCCATTTTCAATTGGATGAGTAACGCATCGACCACCGATTTATCACCAATTTTACCCAGTGCTTCGATAGTATACAAACGAATAGATCGTTCTACGTCTTGTAAATAAGGCAGAAGGGCATGAATCGCTTTTGGACTGCCCAAATTGCCCAGTGCTTGCACCACCGCCTCGCGGATGCTGGTTTGTTTTTCTGTTAATAGCGGGGTGATATGTTCCACATCATCATCATCACCCAATAAGGCAATAGCATGAACGGCGGTGATTCGCAACGGCGGATGCGGATCTTTGAGCAAGGGTAATAGATGCGGTTTAGCTTCTTTGGCATTCAAAAAGACCAATAATTCGGTGACAATCCAGCGCACCATCCAATCGGCATCATTTAATGCTTCGACTAATAATGATACAATTTGTGCAGGATATTTATTCCGATTGGCATGTGCGTAATCACGCAATTGGCGCGATGCTTGTTGCCGTG
Organism: Phototrophicales bacterium; assembly: GCA_002794515.1. Lineage (GTDB taxonomy): Bacteria > Chloroflexota > Anaerolineae > Aggregatilineales > Phototrophicaceae. The sequence goes on along the minus strand of PGTJ01000284.1, from coordinate 2,707 downwards.
TGTCACGGTCGCCTGTTCGTAATAATTTTAATTGCTCTTTGATAACATCGGGAATCGGCAATATCGGTGCAGATGCTTTTGGTGCGACTGGTTCAGATGGTTTTGATGGTTGCGGGGACATCGGTTCGGATGGTTGTGTGTCGCTACTATCTTCACCACCTATCCATTGATCATCAGAAAATTCTACTGCCATAATTCTACCCTCAATCGTGTTTCATATTTATCTGATATGATGTTTTTTATTATCATCTATCGTGAATAAGGACAATATGTGTTAGTTATTTGTTATTGTTAAATCATTATCTAGTTTGTTCATCCTACTAATTATAACCCTATAATTTAGAGAGAAAAATAGAAACCACATAACATTTTCTTCGTTTTGTGGCTGGTTTTATTGATTTTTGAACGTTGAAGATGTTTTATACGTAAAATACATAAAAATACACATAGGAGATATTTCTTTCATGACCACACATACACGCCCTACGGGGATGCAGGCATTCACATGGATTTGGTTGGGGCAAGTGATTTCATTATTAGGTTCTGCCATGACGGGTTTCGCGCTGAGTATTTGGGCGTGGAATATCACAGGCGAAGCCACAGCATTAGCCTTAGTCGGTTTTTTCAATTTTATGCCGATTGTCTTATTCAGCCCAATTGCGGGGGCATTGGTAGACCGATGGAATCGCAAATTGGTGATGATGATGAGCGACCTCGCCGCAGGGCTTTCGACGGTGGTGATCTTTTTATTATTTAATGCTGACCAATTGCAAATATGGCATTTGTATCTGGCGGGATTATTCTCTGGCACATTTCAATCATTTCAGTTTCCTGCCTATTCCGCCTCGATATCGCTCATGTTGCCCAAAGAACAATATGCCCGCGCCAGTGGCATGTTATCATTGGCAGAGTCGGCATCGGGCATTTTTGCGCCAACACTTGCCGCCATGTTGCTCGGTATTGTCGGCATTCGAGGTGTCTTGTTATTCGATATTTTCAGTTTCACCTTTGCCATTTCGGTCTTGCTGATGGTACATATCCCACAACCCAATATCACGCAAGCAGGCAAACAAGCGCAGGGCAGTTTGCTCAAAGAATCGGTATATGGTTTTCGGTATATTATCGCCCGTCCGAGTTTGTTGGGCTTGCAGATGATGTTCTTCATGGCGAATTTATTCGGTACGGTGGGGGGAATATTACTGGTGCCGATGGTCTTGGCACGCACCGATAGCAGTGAACAACTTTTAGGATTTGTTCAATCGGCAGGGGCAATTGGTGGGGTGGTGGGGGCGTTGTTCATCAGCATTTGGGGCGGTCCAAAACAACGTGTCTTGGGTGTGTTATTGGGCATGTTCGCCACCAGCCTATTGGGACAAATGGTTTTAGGGGTCGGTCAACATATCTTGATATGGATGATAGGCGCGTTCAATGTGTCGTTTTTCATTAATATCCTCAATGCCAGCAATCAAGCGATATGGCAGGCAAAAGTCGCCCCAGATGTGCAGGGGCGGGTGTTCGCTACGCGCAGGCTCATCGCCCAAATCACCGCACCAATAGCCATGCTCATATCTGGTCCTTTGGCAGATACTATTTTCATACCCGCCATGATGCCCGATGGTGCATTGGCGGGCATTTTAGGCGGTATTTTTGGTATTGGTGCGGGCGCAGGCATTGGTTTGTTGATATTCATCGCAGGGGCATTAGGCGCAATTGCTTCTCTATCTGGCTTTTTGTTCCCATTTATCCGCCATGCCGAGCGTATTTTGCCCGACCATGATACAATCCCATCTATTGTTGATGATATACCTGCACAGGCACCTGCATGAACACACAGCAAGTCACATCGGTGTTGCATTATTTGGGGGTGGATGAAAATCCCCCCACATTATCGGCGTTGGACGCGTTACTGAGCGCCTATACGCGCCGTGTCCCTTGGGAGAGCATCAGTCGCATCGCCAGAAAAGCGCGCTCTTTTGCCGATGCACCCCTCATGCCCAGCGCATTTTGGGCGAGTGCGCTGGCATATGGCACAGGTGGCACTTGTTACGAGAGCAACTACGCTTTTTTGACCTTGCTCAGGGCATTGGGCTACGATGGCTACCTGACGATTAACAATATGAACGAAAAAATTGGCTGTCATAGCGCTATCATGATCACCCTCGATGGCATATCTTATTTAGTCGATGTTGGGATGCCGTTTCCTGTGGCTATACCTGTTCGCCCCAATCAACCGACCTCGCGCTTGGGCGAATTTCATACCCATCTCATCACCCCACAAGGGGCGGATGTGTATTTGATCGAGCGGGATAACCACCCTAGTCGCTATTGTTATCATCTGGTCAATCAACCTATCGCCGAAAATGATTATCAACAAATCCTCATCAACGATTATGGTGATGGTGGCTTATTCTTAGACCGAGCGATTATTGTCAAAGTGATACAAAATCGGATATGGCGTTTCGATTCGGCATCTCGCCCATTTCAGATTGAGATATTCACCCCATTTTCTGCCGATAAAGCCTTTCATTTTTTGGGCAAAGATATTGATTCGGCGGTGGATGTGGTTGCATATTATTATGGCATCTCTGCCGAATATGTGCGCCTCGCCCTAGAACAAGTGGTTTTTTAGTGTCATCTGTCATATTTAACTTGACAAACACGGGGCTTAAGGATACTATCAGAGCAATTAAGCAATTATGTGAATAAT
>PGTJ01000296.1 GCA_002794515.1 Phototrophicales bacterium | reverse complement strand
TGAACCGTATGCCTTCACCGAAGCTGACATCACCACTTTTGCCAATTTAGATATTCCCGCCGCCAAAAATGGGCGTATTCATCTGGTCGATGGATCGTATCTGACATGGCATGGCACACGCCTCGCTTATGCCCTCAATGAATTGCCATTATTATTTTTCCCCAATGGATAAGCCCCATGACCGATATACATCCAGACTATAACACCGAATTGATGAGCATTCTCGCCCATGACCTCAAGACCCCTGTGAGTGCAGTTCGGGGTTTTTTGGAGCTTATCCCACAATTGGGGACATTGAATGAAGGTCAACTGCGTTATCTTGACCGCGCACACACGGCATTAGACCGCATGGAGCGCATGATTAGCAGTTTGTTGGAATTTGCCCGCCTCGAAAGTGGGATGCGTCGCCTGCAATATGCTGATGTCGATTTGGTCGATGTGGTTCATGTTTGTGCTGATTTTCTGATCGAAATTGCACATAAACGGGGTATCCAAATTCACCTCCCATCGAGTGAGAAGCCTATTCATATCCCTGCGGATATTGATTTGCTGGCACATGTCATCACCAATTTGTTGACCAATGCCGTGAAATATAATCGTGATGGAGGCGAGGTGTGGGTTACTATATCCAAAACGGCTACAGAAGCCCGTGTCGATATTCGTGATACAGGCATCGGCATCACCCCAAATGATCAATTACACGTTTTTGACCGTTTTTTCCGTGTCAATTCTAAAGATAAATCGGTTGAAGGGACAGGATTGGGATTGGCGATTTGCAAAACCATTATCGATTTACATGGCGGGCGAATTTGGGTTTCTAGTGAATTAGGCGTTGGCTCTACATTTAGTTTTGTATTGCCCCTCAAAGTCGGCAGTAAACAACCACAATATCATTGGTCGCATGACCGTGAAGGGGCGGGTGAAATATCGGATGATGTGGACGATGATTTGCAAGAACGCGCCGAAAAATTGGACGGCGACTCAACACATGATGGGATTTAATCGGCTTGGAATCTTGCGATACTTCGTGATAAAGAGTACAATCTCGGTACGATGCTGACTTGTAAAATGGAGAAGACCCTGTGAGAAAATATGCTTTTTTAGTGGTGATACTGATTATTTTAGCTGGTGGCGGGATGCTGAGCGCGATTCAACAATCGGGCGGGTTTGAACGGATTATCCCCTATTTGCAACAAACGAGCAATCCAGAAGCCTCGCCTGCACATGCCACCGTTTGGCAAGCGGAACAATTGGTATTTTTTATCGGCTTTGTGTTGGTGAACCTCATCGGCATTGGTGGCACAATTGCTTTTGTCATGTGGGCATTAGACCGCCAAGTGCGTGTTGCCCGCGCCAATAGTGGTGAACAATCGGCTTCTGCCGAAGCCGAAGCGGCTGAATAAATAAGTGCTAAAAAACAGACAGAGATAGCCCCATCAGTGGGCTTCTAAAATCGAGTAGCCTATGGCTTTAAGCCATAGGCGAGGCAAATTCAATTATCGATATTTGGTTTATTGTTAGTGATGGATAAAGCAATGAATGATCAAGTGACTGCTCAACAACCCCGTTCTTTTATCACCCTCGCCATGACCACCGCCTTACTCACAGCAGGATTAATCACCTTTGGGGCGGTCGTCCGTGTGACCGATTCGGGCTTGGGATGTGGTAATTCGTGGCCCCTGTGCGATGGCACAATTTTACCGCCATTAAATAACCTGACGGCATGGATCGAATGGTCTCATCGCTTATTCGCCATGCTCATCGGCGTATTTGGTTTGGCGATGTTGGCATTAGCATGGCGCGGGTATCGCAAAAATAATCGTGCCGTCATCACCACGACATTCATCGCCGCGGGCATTTTCACCTTTCAAAGCGCATTGGGCGCGTTTGTCGTCATCTTCGATTTGCCCCCAACGATGGTCACATTGCACCTGGCTTCTGCCATGTTGTTACTCGGTTCATTATTGGTGGCAGGCATCTTGGCATGGCATCGTCCATTACCAAAACCGACCCAGCGCGATAATGTGACCCTGTTGGCATATGTCACAACGGCGCTTTCGCTGATTATCATCCTCACTGGGGCATTGGTGCGGGGCAGTGGCGCGACACTCGCCTGTCCAGATTATCCCTTATGCAATGGCGAACTCTTCCCGTTTAATCAGGGATCGCTCGAAACCGTGCATATGATTCATCGCTTGGCGGTGGTCGGTTTGGGACTGATGCTCATCATGTTGGTATGGTATATGTATCGCGGTGGGCGTAATGTCATGCTCCGCCGATTGAGCGTGTTGGCATTGGTGTTGTATTTTGCCCAAGCAGGTGTTGGCGCGTTATTTGTATTGACCAGTGCCACCCCGCTTTGGGGGGCATCGCATGTGGCGCTCGCCTCTGCCGTATGGGGGATATTGGTCGCCGTTTCTGCTATCGATACCTTAAATAGTCGGCAACCCGTGGGCGATATCGCCCCTGCCGTTGCCTGATGGAGTGGGATTGTAATTCAAAATGATTTCGACAGTACGCACGGGTGAAAAACTCACCATTGGGCAATCGCTCAAGATTTATTTAGAACTCAGCAAAATGCGAATTGTCATTTTGCTCTGCTTCACAACGGCAACGGCGATGGTTGTTGCCGCAGGTCTGACACAAAACGCATTACCGAGCATGAGCCTGTTTTTGCCCACCTTGATCGGTGGTGCGATGGCGGCGGCGGGTGCGAGCGCCATCAATCAATATGTCGACCGTGATTTAGATGCCAAAATGACGCGCACCTCGCGCCGTCCAATCCCATCGGGGCGGATTCACCCCACCAATGCCTTGTTATATGGCATTGGCTTAGTCGCATGGTCGGTGGTCATCCTGACGGTGTTTGTGAATGCACTTTCGGCATTGCTCGCCTTCATCGGCGCGATTTATTATGTCGTGTTATATACGCTCATCCTCAAACGCAACACAGTTGTCAACATCCTCATTGGCGGTGGGGCAGGGGCATTCCCCGTCTTGGTCGGATGGGCGGCAATCACAGGCACAATCGGTTACGAGGCGATGATTTTATTCGCCATCGTCTTTTATTGGACACCGCCTCATAGCTGGGCGTTGGCACTTTTGGTGAATACCGATTACGCCCGTGCCGAAGTGCCGATGATGCCTGTGGCGCGTGGTGAACAAGTTACCCGCCTACAGATGTTATTCTATTCGGTTCAATTGACCCTCATTACTTTATTGCCTAGCCTGTTCGGATTTTTAGGTGGCTTTTACCTCATCGCCGCGGCATTGTTGGGTGGTGGTCTGATTTATAAATCATGGCAATTGCTCCAAGATGGCACAAAAGCATTGGCACGCAGTACCTATAAATATTC